>CAYLJQ010000010.1:0-29751 GCA_964383955.1 uncultured Heliomicrobium sp.
ACGTTTTACTGTAAACCTGACAACTTCGGGAGAAAACAACAATGATCACATTCAAAGTGAACGGGGTCGCGCGCAAATTTGACGGCGATCCTGAGATGCCGCTGTTGTGGTATCTGCGCGACGAAATTGAATTGACCGGCACCAAATATGGCTGCGGCGAAGGGCTGTGCGGGGCTTGCACGGTTCACGTCAACGGCGCGGCGGTGCGCAGTTGCCAAACGCAGATGCAAAGTCTGGCGGGCAAATCCGTCACCACCATCGAAGGGCTGAGCGCCACAGGCACGCATCCGGTGCAGCAGGCTTGGAAACAGGTCAATGCGCCGCAGTGCGGGTACTGCCAGACTGGGCAGATTATGCAGGCGGCGGCATTGCTCAAACAAAAACCGAAGCCAACCGATGCCGACATTGACGCTGCGATGCGGGGCAACATTTGCCGCTGCGGAACGTATCAGCGCATCCGCGAAGCCGTGAAACTGGCCGCGAATGGCAAGTCTGCGGCTCCTGCTGCCAAGCCAGCCGCCGCTCCGAAAGCTGCAAAAGGAGGTGCCGAATAATGAACACCATTGAAGTCGTTACTCGTCGCAACTTTTTGGGTGGAATGTTTACCGCCGGAGCCTTTGTGCTGGCCGCTCGGTGGATTCCGGAAGACGCACTAGCGGCAGGGCATATCGCCGACGTCGAAAAAGCCGCCTGGAATCCGAGCGTTTATCTGGGCATCGAAACTGACGGCACGGTGATCATTGTTACGCACCGGTCGGAGATGGGAACGGGCATTCGCAGTGTGCTGCCGACAGTTCTGGCGGATGAGCTGGAAGCCGATTGGAAGCGCGTGAAGATTGAACAGGCCATCGGAGACACCAAGTTTGGATCGCAGAACACGGACGGTTCGTGTTCGATCCGGGATTTTTACGATGCGTTCCGTCAGGCAGGAGCCAGCGCGCGCGGTATGTTGGAACGTGCCGCCGCTGAAAAATGGGGCGTCGCGGCCAGCGAATGCAAAGCCCAAAACCATTTTGTGGTTCACACCAGCGGCAAAAAATTGGGTTATGGCGAACTGGCTTCGCTGGCAGCCAAACAGCCCGCGCCGAAAAAAGAAGAGCTGGATGGATTGAAGTACAAATCGCCTGCTGAGTTTCGCTACATCGGCAAAAGCATGCCGACAGTTGATCTGACGGACATTGTCACGGGCAAAGGCACATTCGGCATTGACGCCAAAATGCCCGGAATGGTTCACGCTTCCATCGAACGTTCGCCCGTGTACGGCGGCAAGTTGAAAAGCGTGGACGACAAAGAAGCAAAAGCCGTAAAGGGAGTGTTGCAGGTTGTGACGTTGCCTCACCTGACGCCGCCGTATGGCTTCAAACCGCTTGGCGGCGTGGCGGTGATTGCCAACAGCACCTGGGCTGCGCGCAAAGGCCGCGAAAAGCTGAAAGTCGAATGGGATGGTGGGGAAAACGCCACGTACGATTCGGCGAAGTACAAACAACAGTTGCTGGAAACGGTTCGCAAGCCGCAAAAAGCTGCGCGCAACATTGGCGACGTGGATGCTGAATTTGCCAAAGGCGGCAAGATTCACGAAGCCGAATATTACGTGCCGCATCTATCGCACGCGCCGATGGAAACTCCTGTTGCTGTCGCGGATTTCAAAGACGGCAAAGTCGTCATCCACACTGCGACGCAAAATCCGCAAGCCGTGCAGGACACGGTTGCCGCTGCGCTAGGCATAGACAAGAAAAATGTCGAATGCCACGTCACGCTGCTGGGCGGAGGTTTCGGTCGCAAATCCAAACCCGATTACGTGGCCGAAGCGGCGTTGTTGTCGAAACAAGTCGGCAAACCGGTCAAAGTCACCTGGAGCCGCGAAGACGACATCAAGTTCGATTATTACCACGCAGTCGCCGCGATGTATTTGAAAGCGCGCGTGGATGACAAAGGCCGTCCGACGGCGTGGTTACAGCGCAGCGCGTTTCCTTCGATTGGCGCGATGTTCAGTCCGGCGGCCAACACTGGTCAGGGCTTCGAACTTGGAATGGGCTGGACCAACCTGCCGTTCGACATTCCAAACCATCGCGCGGAAAACGGCCCGGCCAAAGCGCACGTTCGCATTGGTTGGCTGCGTTCTGTGGCGAACATTTACCACGCGTTCGGCGTGCATTCGTTTGCGGATGAACTGGCTGCATTGGCCAATCGTGACCGCGTCGAATACCTGCTGGATTTGTTGGGCGCGAATCGCAAGGTGGACATCGGCGCGCGCGGGCCGATGGCGGAGAAGTTTCCACTGGATACCCAGCGGTTGCGCCGTGTAATTGATCTGGCGGCGGAAAAATCCGGCTGGGGCAAATACAAAGCGACAAAAGGCCGCGCGCTGGGCATTGCGGCGCACTGGAGCTTTTACAGTTACGTTGCCGCCGTCGTCGAAGTTGAAGTGGACAACGCAGGCAAGCTGCGCATTCCGCAAGTTCACATCGCTGCCGACGTTGGCAGAGTCATCAACCCGGACCGCGTTCGTTCACAATTCGAAGGCGGATCGGTGTTTGGCGCGGGCATTGCGATGATGAGCGAAATCACGGCCAAAGATGGAGCCATCGTGCAATCGAATTTCCACGATTACCTGATTCCGCGCATTCAGGAATCGCCGGTGATGACGCATGTGCATCTGGTGGACAGCAACGAAGCTCCGGCGGGCGTGGGCGAACCGGGCGTTCCGCCGATGCTTCCAGCGCTGACCAACGCAATTTTTGCGGCAACGGGCAAACGCATTCGCGAACTGCCCATTCGCAAACAACTGGCGGCATAACCAGCCGCCGGCGACGCAAACTCATTGGCCATTATCCATTGACGATTGACCATTAACCGACAAGTAAACGGCCTTTTTACCCTGACCGTTAATGGCAAAGCGCAATGGATAATGGTTCATGATCGAGTTTGAAGTTCTCTCCTTGCAGGCAGCACTTCCCAATTGAGGCTAAAGAACATGCCAGGCACATTTATAAAAAAACGACTCATTTTCATCGGCAGTTTAGCGGTGTTCATCGCCTTCGCTGGCTTGGGCATCAAATCGCTTTCCCAGCAGCAGCAATCGCCAGCCGAACGAGTCAAGCAGTTTGCACAACGCTCTCTCGATTCGGAAAAAGCAGGCTTGGCGCAACCGTTCAAAGGGGTGACGACTGACGGCAATGTCGTTCCGAATTTGTTCGCCATCAAATCCACAGGCGTTTCAACCGCACCGGTTCGCAAAGCGGCAGATGCGTTTCTGGCCGCGCTGACACCGGAGCAAAAAACGAAAACGCTGTTTACCGTTGACGACGACGAATGGCGCAAATGGATGAACCAGCATTTTTATGTGCGCCAGGGAACCGGTTTCATTGATATGACCGATGCGCAACGCCAGGCAGCGATTGGCTTGATGCGCGCCGCGCTCAGCGCCAAAGGCTTGAAGCTTTCGCAGGACATCATGAAGCTCAATCACACGCTGGGCGAACTGAACAACGACAATTTTCTTGAATACGGCGAAGGCCGGTATTACTTCACGGTGATGGGCAAACCTTCCGACAAAGAGCCTTGGGGATGGCAACTGGACGGGCATCATCTGATTATCAATTACTTTGTGTTGGGCGATCAGGTGGTGATGACGCCTACATTTTGGGGATCGGAACCGATCATCGCGCATTCCGGCAAATACAAAGGCACTTCGATTTTGCAGGAAGAGCAAAACAACGGCTTGGCGATGATCAACGCTTTGACCGAAGACCAGCGCAAAAAAGCGATTCTGTCTTCTTCCAAGACCTCCAATCACAACGTCGGCGAAGCTTACAAAGACAACGTTGTGCTGGATTACAAAGGCATTCGCGGGTCAGAGCTGACGGCCAAACAGAAAGAACAGTTGCTGGGGCTGGTCAATCAATACATCAGCAACATGGAAGCAGGCCACGCGAAAGTGAAGATGAACGAAGTTCGCCAGCATCTGGATAACACCTGGTTTGCCTGGATCGGCGAAACGGCCAAAGACAGCGTGTTTTATTACCGCATTCACAGTCCTGTGATTTTGATCGAATTCGATCACCAGACTCCGGCGGGATTGCGGCATTTGTCAGACCCGCGCAAACCCAACCACGAACACATTCACACCGTGGTGCGGACGCCGAATGGAAACGATTACGGCAAAGATTTGCTGCGCCAGCATTACAAACAGCATCCGCATACAAACTGAATTGACACGGTTGATACGGTACCGCGCGCGTGAGCAAGCGGCTTGGATTTCTGAGCCGACCGCTTGCTCACGCGCGCGGTACCGCACCGATTAGCCGACTCGCACTGACCGCATCGAGATCGCTCCCAGCGTCACCTTTTCCGCAAAGAAGCTGACCGCTTCGTTTTCCTGACACGCCAGCACATACAGCAGCGGCAAAAAGTGTTCGTCCGTAGGCACAGCCAGCCGGGCGATTTCTCCAAAACGATCAAAGTTGGTAATCGCCTGATGATCGCCCGCCAGAATTGCCTGTTTGATCCGTTCGTCAAATTCCACAGCCCAATCGTAAGCTTCATCGCGCCAGGCAATCCTTCGTAAATTGTGGACGATGTTTCCGCTGCCGACGATCAGCACCCCTTGGCGGCGAAGCGCGCGCAGCTCTTTTCCGAGTTCGTAATGAAACTCCGGCGCTTTGTTTTGATCCAGGCTGAACTGGACAACAGGAATGTCTGCATCCGGGAACATGCGGCAGAGAACTGACCAAGCGCCGTGATCCAATCCCCAGTTTTGATCCGGTTGAACCGGCAATGAACGAACCGTTTGTTGAACCAACTGCGCCAGTTCCGGTGATCCAGGCGCAGGATAACTGACGTCAAACAAGGCTTGCGGAAAGCCAAAAAAATCGTGAATGGTTTTAGGCTGCTCCATTGCCGTCACGGCTGTGCCGACGGTTTGCCAGTGAGCAGAGATGCACAGAATGGCTTTGGGTTTCGGGATTAAGCTTGCGGCTTCCGCCCAGGCTTGGGTGAATTCGTTGTCTTCGATGGCATTCATCGGGCTTCCGTGGCCGATGAAGAATGCAGGCATCAATGCGGACGTTTTGGAGTCTGTCGAATTCGGTTCTGTGGAAATCAAAGTATGCCTTTCTTTTTTCTGACCAGGAGTTCGCGCTAACGGGAATCTGGGCAGGTTGGAAAACCCGCCCTACGTTTACTGGAAAACCGACTTAGTATTGAACCGTCACAGCGCGAAATGCAGCCACGGCTTGTTCATATTCCATCTGCATTTCGATCAACTTGATGCGCGCTTCGGCGGAAGCGCGTTCGCGCTGGTTCACCAAAAACAACGTGCTATCACCCAGGGCGAACTTGGCGCGCTCTCCTTGTTCCAGTTGCTGGGCCAGATTCACTTCCTGTAAAGCGACCAGATACAGGTTGTACGCCGTATTGATCGCCGACACGGTATCCAGCACTTCGGTGGTAATGCGCTGGCGTTCGCTGGTCAAATCGAAATCCAGCTTTTGCAGTTTCAAATTTGCCGCCGCAATTCGACCATCCGCTGTGCGTTGGCGCAATGGCAAGGTGAAACTGACGCCTGCTTTGACGGTGTTGCCGATGCCGCCAGCGCCGATGTCGCGTCCCGGACTAAAGGCCAGATCAAGCGCAGGCAACCGTTGGTTTTTGCCCAAATCCAAATCTACCTTTGCAATCTGGCGATTGATGGCGATGGCCTTCAGTTCCGGTCTGCGTTCCGCGGCCAAGCGCGTTCCGGCTTCAATCTTGTCCCGGTCATAGTTGACCGGCGAAGCCGTGCTGCGCGGCGCGTTGGCTTCCTGTGGGACCGGTGCGGGCAATCCGTTCGGCGACCACAAGTACAATGATAGTTTGAACGCAGCCTTTTGGAACTCACGCTCCGCTTTGACCATGCCGCCTTGTCGCCGCTGAATTTCCAGATCGGCTTCCGTGGCGTCAATTTGCGGCAAATCGCCTGCGGTCACGCGATCCCGCACGGCGCGCGCGCGGAATTCCGACAGCGACAACAAATTGCGCGCAACTTCCAGTTTTTGTTTGGCGGCCACCCATTCCCAGTAAGCGTTGGACGCTTTGAGCAGCAATTCCAACCGCGCCGCTTGAAATTCCGTATCCGCCAACGGTTCGCCCAAGAGCGCTTGCCGTTCGGCGGCGGACTTTTCATTGATGCGCCAACCACGCAACAACGGCAGTTTGAATTCCAAGTAATACTCGCCCGCATTGCCCGTCGGCGAAAGCGGCGCTTTGACTTTGCCCAGGTTGAAGCGTGTTCCTGCACCGATTTTCAATCCGGACCGCGTCAGAAATTCCACGCCCGCGTCGGCCAGTTCCGCCGTTCCGGCTTTGCCGCGTTTCAGCTTGCTGTCAAATTCCGTGTTGAACCGCAGGAAATCCGCGCCTGTCGTAAACACCGGATCAAACGCCCCTTGTTTTTCCAACCGTTTGGCCGACGCGATTTGCCGCTGCGCACCGGCTCCGCGCAATTTCGGGTGATACAGCTCCACCGTGTTCAACACTTCATCCAGCGTCAGTACGGATGCAGAGCTTGTTTGAAGCTTCTCTTGCAACGCGCCGCCACGTGCCGAAGAAAGTGATTCAAGCTCGGTTGGTCGTGTGCGCAAGGCGCGATTGATCGAACGGGCAATCGCCGCCGAATCGTCTGGGAGTTCCGAACTGGACGCAGACTTTTCCTGAGCTTGCGCGGACGCGGCAGTCACAACGATCAACAGCACGCACGCCAGCGGATTTATGACGTGTTTCATTCCAGCAAGTTTCCGGTTGAAAGCGGCAAGTCGAAATGTGGGCATCGCACAACGGTTATTTCTCTTCTTTCTCATCGCCACCTGTGTCTTTCGCCTTTTTGCCGTCTGAAAATTCGACCTTCGGTTTTTCGCCAACGGGATTGCGTTTGACCGTCGGCGGGAAAGCGTTGAATTGCCGCCACAATTCCCACCCCAGCGAAACCGTGTCCAGCATTACCCAACCGTTGGCTTCGGCGCCGGGGCGCAAATCGCCCAGCGAAGGCCAGGGATCCTCTTTTCCGGATTTGATGGCTTCGAAATCCGGTTCGACAATGATGCGAAACCGGTTTTTGCCATCGTCCACGGCATCAATCACTTTGACTTTGCCTGCAAAGGTTCCCACGGCGACCGAAGGCCAGCCGACGAACTGCACGGCGGGCCAGCCCGCAAAATTTAATCGCACCTGCCGACCGACCGAAACCAGTGGCGTATCGTAATCGGATAAAAACAACTCAACCGCCTGGTCTGTGGTGGCCGGAGCGAGTACCGCCAGTTCATCGCCCGCTTTGACGGTTTGACCGGGACCGGCTTTCATCACGCGCACCAATTTGCCGTCGCGGGGCGCGCGAATCAGACGTTGTTCGGTTCGCCGCGTAACGTTGCCGATGTCCACTTGCATCTTCTGCAAATCGCTGTTGCTTTTGGCGATGGTTTCGCGCACGGACGCCAGCGACGCGCGCACATTGTTCAATTGCGCGGAGGTGTCATTAATCAGCCGGTCCTTGTCCAGTCGAGCAACTTGCAGATCGCGCTCCGCGACATTGACGGAAGCCACCATGCTTTCCAGACGCGTGCGCGCCATGACGATGTCCAGTTCAACCAGTTCCAGGTCGCGTTTTGACCGCAGCCCTTTTTCGTGGAGTTCCTGGATGCGTTTCAGGTTCAGTTCGGCGGTGACGACGCCTTGTCTGGCCTGTTCGACGTTTTGCTGAGCCACGACTAGGCGATCTTCCGCCTGGCGCACGCGTTGTTCGGCGGCGGGGATCGCCATGGTGCGCGACTTTTCCATGTCTGCCAGTTGGCCGCCCAGCGCCGTTTCGCGCATTTGCGACTGTTGCACGCCGGTTTGCATAAACCCCCGTTGAGAGCGCAAACGTTCGACCTGATCTTCCATCAGGAACTTGGAATCAATGTCTTCGATTTCCGCAATCACGTCTCCGGCGTTTACTGATTGGCCCTCGACGACGTTCCAGCGCAGGATCTTTCCGGGAATCTGGGCTTCGATGCTTTGCGGACGATCCATTGGCGAAAAAACGATTACGCGGCCATATCCAGTGACCGATTGTTGCCAGGGAACAAACACCAAACCCATCGCCACCAACGTCACCAATACCAGCAGGGAAATTGCAATCGGGCGAAACGCGCGGGGTGTCTTCATCAGCTCCATGGAGCGAAGCTGAGGTTTTTCCGCCGCAGGCAACAAAGCCAACCGTGCGTTTGTCGTGTGATGCACCATTTTCGAAGCAGTCATATCTGTTTTGCGTTCAACGGCGAAGGCCTGTTTACAGACGAATACCTTCCTTGAGTTTTTTCGCACTAAGACGCGGGAACAACCGGATGAATTCGCAATCTTCGCGTTGCATCAATTCCGCCGGGCTTCCGGATTCGACAATTTTCCCTTCGGCCAGCACGTGAACCGTCTGGGACTGAGCAACGATTTCCGGGTCGTGGGAAATATCAATGATCGTCCAGTTGTAATCCTTGTTGAACAATTCCTCCAGAATCAGCAGCTTGTCCTGTTCGTCCACGCCTGTGAACCCTTCATCAAGAATCAACAACTGCGGGCGGCTGACCACAGCACGAGCAATCAAAAGCCGTTGAATTTGTCCGCGTGACAAATTTCTGCCTTCGCTGACCACCTGCGTCTGCAATCCATCGGGTAACAGAGCTAAATCATCGTTCAAGTGCGCGAATTCGATCGCCCACTGAAAATCTTCCTGCGAAATGTAATCGCGCCCCATCAAGATGTTGTCTTCAATGGTTCCGGCGAAAATCTCATTGGCGTCTCCTACCAGCGCGACCGACCGCCGCAAACTTTCCAGGCTGACATCACGCACGTCTATGCCGTTGACCTGCACCTGTCCGTGAGCCGGTTCGTGCAATCCACACAGCAAAAGCGCCAACGTGGATTTCCCGACGCCGCTTTTGCCTACCAGACTGACATGTTCGCCCGGATTCACTGTCAGGTTCAATCCCGAAAGAATTTCTCCTCGCCTGTCATACGCAAATCGGACCTTGCGGCAATACACACTGGCGCCTCCCGCTTTGTATGACAATTCGCGGCCTCCCGTGCGCTCTTTGGGCAGGTCGGACAAATGCCCGACTTTGTCTAAACCCGTTAGCAGATCGTAGTAGCTGTCCAACAAGCGAATGATTTTTTCCAGACCTTCCAGCGCGCCGACCATGACGATTTCAGACGCAACCACCTGTCCCAACGTCATCTGGCGATTGATGACCAGCCATCCGCCAATGGCCAACACGCCCGTGCTGGCAATGGCGCGAAACAGGTAATTTCCGAATGCTTGCCGAAATAACACGCGGAAATGCACTTTGCGCGCGTTAATGAAATCCACAACCAGGGTGTCTGCTCGTTCAATGGCAAACGCCGGCGCAGCATTCATCTTGAAACTGCGCTGGCATCGCGTCAGTTCTTCCAGCCAGTCGGCCACCAGGTATTTGTTGTAGGATTCTTCGATGCTGGTGCGCAGCCCGCCCATTCCCAGCACGCCGATGACAAACGAAATAAACAGAATCAGAAACACGGCAAAGGCCAGCAGGTACGGGCTGTAAAACGACATCAGAATCAGGGCGACGAACACTTGCAAGGTTGCGCCGGGACCATCCAACAACACCTTGGCGAGCGTTTTCTTGATCGTCACCACATCGAAAAAACGATTGGCCAATTGCGGTGCATACTCCCGCACGATCACATCATGCTGAATATGGGGCAGGTGTTCCGCCAGTTGCAGCGAAACGCGGGCGAACACTCGCTGTTGCAGCTTTTCCAGCAACGACAGTTTCAGCAGCCGCAAAATTCCCGCAAACAACAACGCAGCCATTACACCAAACGTCAGTACGATCAGCGGTTGCAGCATGACGCCAGCGGCGACCGTATTGACCAGCGCTTGCGCGGCCAATGGCACCGCCAAGGTCAGCAAGCCAATAAAAATCGTGTAGACAATGATCGTCAGGTAATCGCCACGATCCAGGCGCAGCATCTGCAACAACCGCTCTTGCGGCGTCATTCTTTCTTCGAGGTGATGATGATTGTGTCGAGCTGTTTCCATCAGTGTTATCCCTAAATTTTCGTCAACGCCGTTTGAGCTGACCCCAACGTTCGAGTCAATGCCCTAGTCAATGCGTGTGCCAGATTCTGCAAAAGCCAGATTTGACGAAGTCACTCTGGCGCAAAGAAGCTGTTGTGTGGGGTGTGCTGACGTTATTTGGCTTTGGGAAAAGGCGGATAGCGGTATTGCTTCGAACGGTGGTGGAGCGCTGTAGCAATTGCCGGACAGGCGTCCAGGACAACAGAGATGATCACTTTTGCCGCAGCGTGCGACGAAATGTCGCGAATCAAGGCTGAGATTGAAGGACTTCACGCGCGCCTCTTACCAGGGCGGCTGCTTCGACGGCGCTTTCGGCCATTGCGGTCAGGTGTCCCATCTTACGTCCGGGTTTCGAAACCATTTTGCCGTACAGGTGCAATTTGACTTCGGGCATTGCGCAAGCCGCAACCCAATTCGGCTCGCCGTGTTGCCACAAATCCCCCAGCAGGTTTGCCATTGCCGCCGGTCGCAGAAATTCCGTCGAACCCAGCGGCAACCCACACACCGCGCGCAGTTGTTGTTCAAACTGGCTGGTGACACAGGCGTCAAATGTCAGGTGGCCGGAATTGTGCGGACGCGGCGCCAGTTCGTTGATCAGCAACTTGCCTTGCCGCGTCAGAAAGAATTCAACGCACATCACACCGACGACCTGCAATTGCTCCAGTACACCCCGAGCGATGTTGACGGCTTCCGCAGCGATTTCCGGCGGCACATTTGCCGGAGCAATGGAAACATCCAGAATGTGGTTGCTGTGTTGATTTTCGATGGCTCCCCAATGCGCGAAGCTGCCGTCAACGCCGCGCGCGGCAACTACGGACAATTCACATTCAAAATCCACGAACGCTTCCAAAACCAGTTCCTGTTTGCCAGCAATGACCAAAGCGGTTTCGGCTTCTTCGATAGCCTTGATCTTTACTTGCCCTTTTCCGTCGTAGCCAAACCCAGCAGTTTTCAGCACCGCCGGACAGCCAAATTCAGCCAGGCCAGCGCGCAAATCTTCTAGGGAGTTGATCGTTTTGAATGGCGTGACCGGGAAGCCGTGACGGCTGAGAAAGGTTTTTTCGCGCAACCGATGTTGCGTGATGTGCAGAATCTGGCCATCGGGCCGCACCGGAGCGCGTTCTGCGGCGGCGGCGGCAGTTGCCGAAGGAACGTTTTCAAATTCAAACGTGACGACATCCACGGCTGTCGCGAATCCACGGACGGCGTTCAGGTCGTCGTAATGCGCTTTGATTTCGACATCGGCTACCTGGCCTGTTGGCGTGTCGGTTTCCGGCGAAAAGGTGTGGACGCGATACCCCATTCGCCGCGCGGCGATGGTAAACATGCGGCCAAGCTGTCCGCTGCCTAAAACGCCGATGACTGATCCGGGAAGTATGGGTTGGTTGTTCATTTAATCCACAAATCAATTTAGACAGGATTGCCAGGATTTTTCAGGATGAGCAGAACGAGATGAATGCTTTTGATCGCCTTTACAAAAAATCCTGCAACCATCCTGTTCATTCTGTCCACATATTTCAGTTCGGCAAAACGTCGTTCAAAACATTGTTGGTTTGTTCTTCGCGGAACTGGCGCAGCCGTTCGCGCAATTCAGGCCGCGAATTTGCCAGGATTGCCACGGCCAGCAACGCGGCGTTGGTCGCTCCGGCTTTGCCAATGGCCAGAGTTCCCACCGGAATGCCGCCAGGCATTTGCACAATGGAAAGCAACGAATCCATTCCCTTCAGCGCGTGGCTTTCGACCGGAACCCCGAGCACAGGAATTAATGTTTGCGCCGCGACCATTCCAGGTAAATGGGCTGAACCGCCTGCGCCGGCAATGATGACTTCGATGCCGCGCGCTTCGGCAGAGGCGGCGAAATCCGCCATCAAGCCCGGAGTGCGGTGCGCTGAAACAATCCGGCATTCGTGCTGGACGCCAAAACTGGTCAGCATTTCGTCGGCGTGACGCATGGTTTCCCAGTCCGATTTGCTGCCCATGATTACTGCTACCAGAGTCTTATTGGTTTCTTGGTTCATAGTATTGACGTGGTTTCTTACCAGAGAGGCATCTTCCTTCAAGCTCGGCGATAGATCAAGACGCGGAAATTGTCGTTCTGAATCACTGCCAAGACGGTGTCTTTTCCCCAAGCGTGTGTGTGAGTTTGCGCAGTTACTGGCGAATTTCTGCTGTTGACCGGTACGAAGTCTCTGAAATTCAAGGATTTCGCGCCGGGCTAGTGCGGTACATCGCTTGCCCTAAGCAGGCGTTATGATTGTTTCAGCGGTGGCCAAAAATTCAGCAAACGACGCCGGCAAGCACGTGCCGGTAAGTCCCGTTCAGCAGCGCGACGCCGTTTTCCATGTGCATGGGATTTCCAAGGTCTATCAAATGGGAGAAGTGGAAGTGCATGCGTTACGCGCCGTTGATCTGGATTTATATCGCGGCGAGTTTGTCGTGATTCTGGGTCCTTCCGGCGGAGGAAAATCCACACTGCTGAACATTCTGGGCGGGCTGGACGTGCCGACCAGCGGCGAAGTTCATTTTCTGGATCACGATCTGACGGCTGCCGGTGACCGGGGCTTGACGCGATTTCGCCGGGAACACGTCGGCTTCGTCTTTCAGTTTTACAACCTGATTCCCAGCTTGACTGCGTTGGAAAATGTGCAGCTTGTCATTGAAATTGCCGAACATCCGATGTCTGCCGAAGAAGCGTTGCGGATGGTGGGGTTGGGAGATCGGTTGCATCATTTTCCGGCGCAACTGTCGGGCGGCGAACAGCAGCGTGTAGCAATCGCGCGTGCCATCGCCAAACGTCCCGACGTGTTGCTGTGCGACGAACCGACCGGCGCGCTCGATTACGCTACGGGCAAACTGGTGTTGGAGGTGTTGGAACGCATCAACCGCGAATTGGGGACAACCACTGCCGTCATCACGCATAACGCCGCAATTGCCGCGATGGCCGACCGAGTCATCCGATTGGGCAGCGGCCAGATTGTCGAAACGCGGCGCAACGAGAAGAAAGCCAGCCCGTCGGAACTTCAATGGTAGTCGTATGCAACCTACATTGACTCAGCATGAAGATACCTTGCCCCAGCTTCAGCCCAACCCTTTCAAAGGGTTGAGCAGCGAAACCGCGCGCCGGCTGCTGATGGAGCATGGATTCAACGAACCCGTCGCTCAGCAAAAAAACAGAGCGGTGATGCAGTTCCTGCGCTTTTTTGCCAATCCGTTGGTTGTCGTTTTGCTGATTGCCAGCGGCATTTCAGCGGCGGTTGGCGATCAGATCAACGCCGGAATCATCGTGGTGATGGTATTGCTGAGCGTGACGTTGAACTTCGTTCAAACCTCGCGTTCGCAACGCGCCGCCGAACAACTGCGAAAGGAAGTTGCGCCCACTGCAACCGCGTTGCGCGATGACAAATGGAGCGAGGTTTCGCGCCGCGAAATTGTGCCCGGCGATGTCATTCGTCTGACTGCCGGAGATTTAGTTCCGGCGGATGCTCGCTTGTTGGAATCGCGGGATTTGCACGTTCAGCAGGCTGCACTGACCGGAGAATCCTTGCCGGTGGAAAAAGAAACGGCTTCGGAGTCGCAGGCGGCGTTTTCTGCTGACGACCTGAATCCAGCCGAAGCGCGCCATATTGTATTTCTGGGAACTTCGGTGGTCAGTGGAACGGCGACGGCGGAAGTTCTGGCTACGGGAACGGCGACCGCGTTTGGCAAGATCGCCGAACGATTGGCGGAAAAAGCGCCCGAAACAGAATTCGAGCGCGGCACTCGCCAATTCGGATTGTTGATTGCGCGCATCGTCGTCTTTCTGGTGCTGTTCGTGTTCCTGGTCAACGCGGCGTTGCATCGAAATACGTTTGAATCGCTGTTGTTTGCCATTGCGCTGGCGGTTGGGTTGACGCCGGAATTTTTGCCGATGATTACAACCGTCACGCTGGGACGCGGCGCAATGCGCATGGCGCGCAAACAAGTCATCGTCAAACATCTGGCCGCGATTCAAAACTTCGGCAGCATAGACATTTTGTGCAGCGACAAAACCGGCACGTTGACCAGCGGCGAAATGAAACTGGATCAACACCTGAATCCCTTGGGCGACATTTCCGAACGCGCCTTCGTGCTGGCTTACCTGAACAGTTTTTTTGAAACGGGTGTCAGTCATCCGCTGAACCGCGCGATCAAACATCGGGCGGCCAATCCGCTCGATGAAGCCATTTTGATTCACGATCACCCGGACGTTCGCGGGTACGAAAAGCTGGACGAAATTCCCTTTGATTTTGAACGGCGGCGCGTTTCGGTGGTCGTCGGGCGTGAAGGTTCGCGCTTGTTGATTGCCAAAGGCGCGCCCGAAAGCGTGCTGGCGGTTTGCACGGAATATGAAGTCGGCGAACGCCGCTTGCCGCTCGATGCGGTCGCACGCGTCGCTTGCGAAGCGGTGTTTCATGAACTGAGCGCGAAAGGCCAGCGGTTGCTGGCGGTGGCTTATGCGCCAGTAGAGCAGCAAACCGCGTATCGCAAAGACGAGGAAGCTCGAATGGTGTTGGCGGGATTTTTGGCCTTTGCCGATCATCCGTTGCCGACGGCGGCTTCGGCGCTGCGCGCACTGAAACGCGACGGCGTCCAGGTGAAAATCCTGACGGGCGACAACGAACTGGTCACACGCCACGTTTGCGCAGAAGTCGGATTGAACGTCGAACGAATTGTGCTCGGCGATGAACTGGAACGAATGACTGATGCCGCGCTTGGTCACGTCGCCGAACAGGCGACAGTGTTCGCACGCGTTTCGCCCGTGCAGAAAAATCGCGTCATCCAAGTGCTCAAACAGCGCGGCCACGTGGTTGGGTATCTGGGCGACGGAATCAACGACGCGCCTTCGTTGCATACGGCGGACGTGGGAATTTCGGTTGCCACCGGAACCGACGTGGCGCGCGACGCGGCGGAAATCATTCTGTTGGAACAGAGCCTGCCCGTGTTGCACCAGGGCATCATCGAAGGCCGCAAGGCGTTCGGCAATGTCATGAAGTATTTGCTGATGGGAACCAGTTCCAACTTCGGCAATATGTTCAGCATGGCCGGAGCGTCTGTGTTTCTGCCGTTTCTGCCAATGTTGCCGGTGCAGATTCTGCTGAACAATTTTCTGTACGACCTGGCGCAGGTGGCCATTCCCACGGACAAAGTGGATCGTTCCTTCATTCGCAAACCTCACCGTTGGGATGTGCGATTGATTCGACAATTCATGCTGTACATCGGGCCGATCAGTTCGGTGTACGACTTTCTGACGTTTTACATACTGCTGCGAGTTTTTCACGCTTCTGAACAGTTTTTCCACACCGGATGGTTTGTCGAATCGCTGGCGACGCAAACGCTGGTGATTTTCATCATTCGCACGGCAGGCAATCCGTTTCGCAGCCGACCCAGCCGGACGCTGGCGGCGACAACGTTGACGGTTGTGCTGTGCGCCATCGTCATTCCATTCACTCCGCTGGCTGTGTGGTTGAAATTCACACCGCTTCCGCTGTCGTTTTTTGTGTTTCTGGTGGTGATGACGGGAACATATCTGGTGTTGGTGGAATTGGTGAAACGCCGGCTGATGAACCGGCTGCTGGAATGAAACGATGACTTCGCTGAATCGCAAACTGATCCGAGATGTGATTCATCTGCGCGGGCAGGTCATTGCAGTTGCGCTTGTCGTTGCCTGCGGCATTGCGGCGTTTGTGGCAATGCGCAGCACATATCATTCTTTGCTGGATTCCCAGGCGGCGTATTACCAGCAATACCGCTTTGCCGATGTGTTCGCTCAAGTCAAACGCGCCCCCGAAACGCTCAGCCACAGAATTGCCGCCATTCCCGGAATTGCTTCTGCGCAAACGCGCATTGTTGCCAATGTCACGTTGGATGTTCCGGGCGTCGCTGAACCGGCGCGAGGTCGCATCGTTTCCATCCCGGAAAAAAGGACGCCGATGTTGAACGATCTGCACATCGTCAACGGCCGGTACATCGAACCTGGCAAGCGCGACGAAGTGATGATCAGCGGCGCATTTTCTGCCGCGAACAACCTGAACCCGGGCGATACCTTGACGGCAATCATCAATGGCCGCTGGCAACGGTTGCGCATCGTCGGCGTAACGCTTTCGCCGGAATATGTGTACGAAATTGGCGGCGGCGAAATGTTCCCTGACAGTCGCCGTTTTGGCGTGCTGTGGATGAGCCGCGACGCGCTTGGCCCGGCCTTCAATATGGAAGGCGCATTCAATGACGTGGCGTTATCGTTGGCTCCGGGTGCGGTCGAATCCGACATCATCGAAAAGCTGGACGCATTGCTGGACAATTACGGCGGCCTGGGCGCGTACGGACGCGAAGATCAAACTTCAAACCATTTCATCACCAACGAAATTGCCGAACTGAAAGTGACCAGCACTTTCGTTCCCGGAGTGTTTCTGGCAGTCACGGCCTTTCTGCTTCATCTGGTGTTATCGCGCCTGGTGGCGACACAACGCGAACAGATTGCCGTGCTGAAGGCTTTCGGGTACGGCAATTTCGCGATTGGCTGGCATTATCTGAAGCTGGCGTATGCCGCGTTGATCGTCGGCGTTGCTTTGGGATTGGCGGCGGGTTGGTGGTTTGGGTACAGCATCACTTCGCTATACACAGAATTTTTCCGCTTTCCGGTATTGAGATACGAAGCGGGCACCAGCGTTGTATGGACCGCTGTCTTGATCAGTCTGGTTTCGGCAACCGCCGGAGCGTTGGCCGCCGTCTGGCGAGCGGTAAAGTTGCCACCGGCAGAAGCGATGCGACCGGAACCGCCTGCACGCTTTCGCGCCGGGTTCATCGAACGATTCGGGCTGGCTGGTTTTCTTTCGCCAGCGATGCGCATCATCGTGCGCAATCTGGCGCGCCGGCCTGTGAAAGCTCTATTGACGACGTTTGGCATATCACTGGCGGTGGCGTTGCTGGTGACAGGATTTTTTCTGTACGACGACGCCATCGCCCGCGTGGTGGATGTGATGTTTCGCTCCGTGTATCGCGAAGATGTTTCGGTCGTCTTCAACGAACCCCGACCGGCTGGGGTGCGGTACGAAGTGGAGCATCTGCCGGGCGTCACGCGCGTGGAAGCGCATCGCTTTGTTCCGGCACGGTTGCGGTTCGGCCATCGCAGGCGGCGGTTGGCGCTGACCGGATTGGAACGCGGTGCGGAGCTATGGCGCGTGGTTGATGTGGATTATCGCGTGACGAACTTGCCGCCGGAAGGCGTGCTGCTGACGAAAAAGCTGGCCGAATCGCTGGGCGTTAAACCCGGCGATGTGCTGACGGTGGAAGTCCTGGAAGGCGAGCAACCCGTGCGGCAAGTGCCGGTTGCCGGAACCGTTGATGATTTGATTGGGATGTCGGCTTACATGGATTTGGCCGCGCTGAACCGTTTGATGCGCGAAGGCCAAACCATTTCGGGACCGCATTTGATGGTGGACGAAGACGCGCTGCCAGCACTGTACGCCAATCTCAAAAAAACTCCGGCTGTCAGAAGCGTCATCATTCCGGGCGCATTGCTGGAAAATTTCAACCAAACCCTTGCCAGAACCATGGGGACTTCGACCGCGATTCTGATCTTTTTTGCCTGCGTCATTGCGTTTGGCGTCGTGTACAACGGCGCGCGCATTGCGCTGTCAGAACGCGGGCGCGAATTGGCCAGTTTGCGCGTGCTCGGCTTCACGCAGCGCGAAGTGGGCGTGATGCTGCTTGGCGAACAGGCGCTGCTGACGCTGCTGGCGATCCCAATCGGCTGGGTGTTGGGGTATCTGTTGTCGTGGCTGATTACCTGGGCGATTGATACGGAATTGATGCGGTTGCCGCTGGTCATCAGCGGGCAAACGTTGATTCGTGCTTCGCTGATTGTCGTTTTGGCGGCGATGCTTTCCGCGTTGTTGGTCGTCAGGCGATTGCGCCGTCTGGACCTGATCGAAGTATTGAAAACAAGGGAGTGAGGTTATGAAGAAAATTCTGCGAATCGCAGTATTGATTCTGGTTATGGGAGCGGCAGTGTTTGCCGTCACAATAGCTTTGCGGCCCACGCCGATCCGTGTGGAAGTGGCGCGCGTCCAGCGTGGTCCATTGCAGGTGACGATTGACGGCGAAGGCAAAACTCGCGTGCGAGATCGGTTTGTCATGGCGGCTCCGGTGACGGGCAAACTCGCTCGCATTGATTTGAAGCGCGGCAATGCAGTGGCACGCGACGAACTGGTTGCGCGCATTGATCCGTT
Source organism: uncultured Heliomicrobium sp. (assembly GCA_964383955.1). Taxonomy (GTDB): domain Bacteria; phylum Acidobacteriota; class Blastocatellia; order RBC074; family RBC074; genus RBC074. The sequence goes on from CAYLJQ010000010.1 coordinate 18,373, forward strand.
GCCGCTGACGCCGCTTGATCCACGACAGCTTGCCGAAGCCAAAGCGCGAGTTGCCGCCGCCGAACAGTTGAGAAACGAAGCCAACGCCGTCGTTGAACATGCGCGCGCCGATTGTGAACAGGCACTGCGGGAATTTGCGCGAGCCGAAAAACTGATTGAAACCGGCGACGTTTCCAGCCAGGAATTTGAACGCGCGCGCAACGCCGAACAAACCTGCCGCCAACAACTGGATGCTGCGCGGTTTCGCAGCGCTGCTGCCGCATCCGATGTGGAAGTCGCCAAAGCCGCTCTGATCGCCGTCGAACAATCCGGGGCAAGTGGAAAAACGGCGACAGTCGTCGTGCGCGCTCCGGTCGCTGGTCGGGTGTTGCGCGTTGTGGAAGAAAACGAACGCGTGGTGATGGCGGGGACTCCGCTGGTGGAGTTGAGCAACACAACCCTGGAAATCGTGATTGATGTGCTTTCGACCGACGCCGTGAAAATCACGCCGGGCGCGAAGGTACTGATCGAAGGCTGGGGCGGAGACAAAGCCTTGCAAGCGCGCGTTCGATTGATTGAACCGTCCGGTTTTACCAAAATTTCTGCGCTTGGCGTCGAAGAGCAGCGCGTCAATGTCATTGCTGATTTTGTAGAGGACCCCGGGCCACTGGGCGACGGGTATCGTGTGGAAGCTCGCTTAGTTTTGTGGGAATCGGCCAGTGTATTGCGCGTTCCGGCCAGCGCATTATTTCGCAAGGGACAAGCCTGGGGCGTGTTCGTGCTGGAAAACGGCCAGGCTCGCCAGCGTCTGATCGAGATTGATCATCGTACGGCTTTCGACGTTGAAGTGCTGAAAGGCCTGAACGAAGGCACCCAGGTCATTATTCATCCTAACAACCTGATTGCAGAAGGATCACGGGTCAAATCAAGCTAAATTAGTCGTCCCTGAAAAAGTGCCGCTCATGTTGCAGCAAAATCACCAATTAGGTGGCGCGGCTCCGTGTTCAGCTTGAAAACGACCTCTGACAGCCAGTTCCGCAAGGCACAAGAGAAGGCTCGCAGGAGCTTTCTCAAATTGAAGCCGCATCCCGACAGCAGGGCATTGATGCGGTCGCCTTCTTTGCCTTTCAAGTGATTTCGTTCCAGCCCGTGGTCGTGTTTGTCGTGACCGGTCACCGGTTCGATCGCGTTACGTCGCTTGAACAGTTTTTTCAATACGCCGCAGGCTTTGTGTTGACCAGCGATGTGGACCTGGACGTCTTCGGGGTGATGGTCTTTGCCACGATAACCCCGATCCACAATCGCTTTCTTCGGACGTACGCCCGTCAAGCGTTCGATCTGATCAATCGTCGGTTTGAGCGTGGTCCCATCGTAAGGATTCCCGTGATGCGCATCGGTTGCGACGATCCAGTTGCTGCGAGCCGTTATCGCCAAAGAGGTTTTGCAGCCGAATTCGTACTTTTTGTGCGCTTTGCCCTTGGCGATGCATTCGACCTCCGGCGCGTGCAGGCTGTAGAGCTTGTTTTTGTCATCGCGTTTTTGCGTCTGGATTCGTTGGGCGTTGGTCAGCAGTTGTTTCAATTTCTCCGAAGGCTCAGGCAATTTGCGTTCAACGTCGCGCAGCACTCTGCCGAGAAAGGTCTTCAACTTCCGTTGCTGCTTGCGCGCGCGGTTGAACTGGCTGGCTCGCGCATAGCGGCTCTGATTGTAAAGCGCCTTCTTGCCGACACGCCTGTAGCTTTGTCGCAACTTGACGCCTTCTTTCTGAGCTTGGCGAACCACCGCTTCGCGGGCCTTCTGGTAAAGCCGCGAATCGGTTGGAAAGGCAATCGCCTTTTCCTGCACCGTCGTGTCAACCACGACGCACTGGAGGTCTTTTTCATTGAGCGCATCGGTTCGCACTGCTGCCGCCAGAATTTCTTTGAGCAGCTTCTCGACACCATCTGCTTTCAGACGCTGCCGCCATTTGACCAGGCTCGTCGGATGACAGGGCCATTCGTGCTGGAAGAATTCGTAGCCGCAGAAATATTGCCAATACGGATTCTCAATCCACTTTTCAACCACCGACTCATCGCTCTCGTTGTAAGCGTGTTTGAGATAGTGCAGCCCGACCATCAAGCGCGTTGGAATTGCCGGAGCGCCCATTGATTCGGCATAGAGCGCCCCAAACTCGCGCTCGAAGCAGCTCCAATCAATCTGCTGCGCGAGCCGAAACAGCGGATGCTTAGGATTGAGCTGCTGATCGAGCCGGGATTGAAACAAATTCTCCTGACCGATGCTGGCCTGACTGCTGCGAGGCTTCATTCGTTTTCACCACATGTTGCAAGAATTTGACCACTTTCCTGCAATTTTACACCGTGGCTTCTGCGCTGAACATGCCGTTTTTATTGATGCTCAGTGTTTTTCAGGGACGACTAAATTAAAGCACACAACATTGAGACACTCTTTTTCGACAGGATTTTCAGGATGTTTCAGGATTGACCCGAAAAGTATGAATGACAGGCGTTTTTCATCCTGAAGAATCTTGTCCATCCTGTCCAGGTGCGCTGCCCTACGTTTGCTTGCAGGAGACAAACATTCCCAGGTTTAATCCCCGCTGTTATGCACGATGACGACCATCCCGACGATTGCCAGATCGCTGAATTCTTTTGCCGCGAACATCGGGATGCGGACACAGCCGTGGCTGGCAGGTTCGGCGGGAACCGATGGGTTTCCGTGAATGGCAACGCCGTCGTAAAAGTAATTCGGGTAATACAACAAACCAAGCGGGCTGTTGCGCCAGCCTTTGAGCTTCCATTGAATCTTGAAACGTCCCGTCGGTGTGATGGCCACTCGCGTTCTGCCGCCTTCTGTAAAGCATTTTCCGGAGCCGGTCGAAACAGGCAGGATGCGCAGCGGCGTATTGCCAGTTTCCACCAGAAATAGCACCTGGCGGCAGAGGTCAACTTCGATATGGGCATAACCGGTTTCGCGTGGCTTCGGCGGTTTGGCTGCGCGCAACGCTTCCAGTTCTTCTTTGGTCAGCTTGCCTGTGCGCGGACGGCCTTCTACTTTTTGAAATGCGATCAGTGCATGGCGCAAAGAAGCGTCTTCGGCGGGTTCATCTTCTTTCAGCCAATATCCCAGTTCAGCCAAACGTTTGCGCGCCTCGCCAAATTCTTCAGTGCTGGGCGTGGCGGCGACTTTGCCGGCTTGTTTGGCTGGCGGTTTTGCTGCGCTGGTTTGCGCGCGAATGCTTCTCGCTGGGAACATGGCGAAAATAGCAATCAGACAGGCCAAGCCAGCCAGTTTGGCGAATCGTGCGAACTGGTTTGGGCATCGTCTGCTCATGGTTGCGACGTTCCGTTCAATTTTTCGAGGCGCACGGCGGTGACTTTGTATTCAGGCGTGCCCACTTGTTTGTCCCGGTACGGGCTGGTCAGGCAATTCAGGAAGGCTTCGATGGTGTGGAACGTGGAAAACAGTTCGCCCGGTTTGACTTTATCGCTGATGTGAATGGGCAACACGGCTTCGCCATAACGGCTCAGCACGCGCACACATTCTCCGTCGGCCAATTCCAATCTACCAGCATCGGTCGGCGAAACGTCCAGGGTATCCGCCGGGCGCAACGCGACGTTGTTCGTCCGCATCGTCATCGTTCCCGCATTGAACTGCATCAGGGTTCGACCGGTGACCAGCAACAGCGGAAATTCTTTTGTGATCAGTTCCCGCGTTGGCTGAAATGCCACGCGGCGCAGCGAAGCGCGTTCGCCGATGGGAAAGCTTTCCGCGTGCAGCATTTGTGTGCCGGGATGATTTTCATTTGGGCAAGGCCATTGCAACCCGGCCTGCTCGATGCGCGCATAACTGATGCCTTGACCGGCTTTCCATACGGCGCGCACTTCATCCCAAATTTCTTCCGGGGAATGGAAATTGAAGTTTTCGGCTTTGCCCAGCGCGCTGGCCAGCAGGCAGATGATTTCCCAATCGGATTTTGATTCGCCTTGGGGTTCAATGGCTTTGCGAACGCGCTGGATGCGCCTTTCGGCGTTCATAAAGGTGCCGTCTTTTTCATACGACGAAGCCGCAGGCAGAAACACCGTGCCGAATTCGCGCGCCGTTTCATTCATGAACATATCCTGCACAATAACCAGATCAAGTTTTGCCAACGCTTGCCGCGTTGCGCTGACGTTTGCATTGGTCAGCAGGATGTCATAACCGATTCCCCACAATGCCTTGAGCGTTCCTGCATCTGCGGCATCCATCATCTCCATCAGGTTCAGACCTTTGACCATAGGCAATTCGGCGCGCCAAACGCTTTCAAACAATTCGCGGTTGCTCGCAATCGGAACGTAACCCGTCAGATTGCCGGGTTCGCAGCCCATGTGCGCGGAACCTTGCACGTTGTTTTGCCCGCGCAATGGATTGATTCCCGCGCCCGGTTTGCCAAGATTTCCGGTCAGCAGCGCCAGGTTCACCAAACACATGACGCCGTCGGTGCCTTGTGTGTGTTCGGTCATCCCCAATCCATGCACGCACATCGCGGGTTTGGTTGTGGCGTACAGTCGCGCCGCCTGGCGAATCTGGTCCGCCGTCACACCGCAAGTTTCGGCGACGCTTTCCGGCGCAAATTGGTTGATGAAATCGCGAAACTCGTCCACATCGGCTACGCGTTCTGTCAGGAAGTTTTTGTCGTAAAGCCCTTCTTCCAGAATCGCGCAGGCCATTGCATTGAGCAGCGGCACGTTCGTTCCGGGACGCAGCGACAGATGAATATCGGCGTATTCCGCTAGTTCGATGTTGCGCGGGTCAATCACGATCAGTTTCGCACCGCGCAGCGCCGCCTGTTTGATGCGCGCGCCGATGATGGGATGGTTTTCGGTGGCGTTCGCTCCACAAACCAGAATCGCTCCGGCCTGTTCGATGTCGTCGTAAGAATTCGTTGCCGCGCCGGTTCCTAGCGTCACTTTCATCGCCGCCGCAGTTGGGCCGTGACAGACGCGCGCGCAACAATCCACGTTATTTGTGCCCAAAACCACGCGCGCAAATTTTTGCGCCAGATAGTTTTCTTCATTCGTCGCCCGCGCCGAACCCAGCACGCCCACACTGTCCGGGCCGTATTGGGCAATGATTTTCCGCAACCTGTCGGCTGTGAAGCTGATGGCTTCGTCCCAGGTTACGTTTCGCCATTCGCCGTTTTCACGAATCATCGGCGAAGTGATGCGGTCGCCGGCATAAACGAATTCGTAACTGTACCGGCCTTTGACGCAAAGAAGGCCTTTGTTGACGGGAGCACCGTGCGCGGGCGTGATGTTCACAATGCGGCCTGCCCGCGTTCCGACGTTCATTTCGCATCCGGTTCCGCAGTAAGGACAGGTCGTTTTGGTCCAATCGGTCGGCACGCCAAACTGTAGAATGGATTTGTCTTCCAGCGCGCCGGTCGGACACGTATCCACACACGCGCCGCAACTGACGCAGGAACTTTCCAGCAGCGTCGAGCCTGAATCCGGCACAATGCGCGTTGCCGCGCCACGGTTCAGAACTTCCCAAACGAATTGCCCCTGCACTTCGCCGCAGATTCGCACGCAGCGATAACAGTCAATGCAGCGTGACATGTCCACGCGAATGTAGGGATGTGAATCATCAAGCAGCGCAGGGTCTGGAACACCGTAACATCCGTGATTCAAATCATATTCGCGCAGGTACCGATGCAATGGTTTGTCGGGGAATTGATGAACCGCAGCGGGTGGATACCGATCCGCCAACATTGCCAACAGGCTTCGCCGTTCGGATTCCAGCTCCTGTGAATGCGTCACAATCGCCATTCCGTCCGCCAGGGGCGTGTTGCAGGCTGTCACCGGATGCGCCCAGCCCGCAATTTGCACCAGACACATCCGGCAATCGCCCGCAGGTTTCAACCGTTCGTCGTGGCATAGCGTCGGCACTTCAACCCCGACTGACCGCAACGCCTGCAACACGGTGAATCCTTCAGCAAACTCATGGTTTTGATCGTTTATCTGCGCATGAAACATGGTTCAGTGTCCGGGCTTAGCTGGAAGCTTTATGAATGTTGGGCATCGTGTTTTTCAGCGAACGTCCGTTATTTGAACGATCCGCCGGGAACGCCTTCTCCCAGCGCGTTGTCACGCCTTTCAGCATTGCCGGGTAAATGATCCATTTCAGCATCGGCGAAATCACGGCCATGTAAATTGGCGTAAACCAGTTTAGCTTTTTCACGTACACGGCCAGCCACAGGACATATCCATTGGCAGTTCGTTCTGATGCCAGCAACCAGAAACAATGCACTGTGCGATTGATGATTTCTCCGAGCATTTCATTTTCAAACTGGTACAGAATCCGCGCGATGCCTGAAACCTTGCCGGGCGTGATCAACGTTCTGGCGCGGTCTTCTGCATTCAACCTGGAAATGTAAGAAACCGATTCCACCAATTTTGGCGCATCGTCCCAGTGCAGAATACGGCCGATCAAACCGCGCAGCCAGAAAAGCGATTTCGTGGCAAAGCCAACGTTCATTTCCGCTTCGCCATTGAATCCCACAACCTCGCTGATTTCCTGCAATGTCATTTCCGCGCGTCCGCCCGGCAGGTCAACCCGGTCAAGCGAATGCATCGGAATGCCATTCAGAAAACTGTGAGCCCGCAGCGGATTTTGCCTGAATTCTTCAAATTTCGTCATATAGCTTCCTTTCTGTAAAAGATGCCGGTTGAAACCTATTTTCCCTGACTTCCCAGCGTGCGCATTTTCCCCAGCCATTTTTCGCGCTTGCCGTTTTTTGCCTCCACCAGGCCGATCAGGCTTTCTTTGATGGGGCCAATGCCGCAAAACGCAAGAATGTTCCGCTCCAGACTTTTCAGGCTATGCGCGCGGAAGTACCAGCGATAAAAAAACGCCGGCATTCCCATGGTGACAATGACACGCGCGCTTTTTCCGGCCAGCAGCTTTTTCCAGGGACTGCCTTCGTTCAGTTTTGGCGTTGCAAAACCGGGGCGAAAAGTTTGCTCTAAAAACGCTTTCAGCAGCGCAGGCATAGAACCCAGCCACAGCGGGTAAAGAATCACCAGATGCTCCGCCCACCGGATTGTGTCCTGCGCTTGCCGGATCGGCTCCGGAGGAACGCCGGTATCAAATTCTTCCTTGCTATGCAGCAAGGGAAACTCAATTTTGGCGACCTCAATAATACGAACTTCATGTCCGGCTTTCGTCGCGCCGTCGGAATAGGCGTCTGCAAGCGCATGCCCATAATGGCGATGCTGCCCATCCGGATGCCCTTGGATAATTGCAATGTGTTTTGTCATCTCTTCTCCTTCGTCGAATGCTGGCCAATGTGAGTAAATCCACCCAGTCGAAATTCGGTGACGCGGAGTTTTCCTCATCCAATGGTTCAACGGCGTGGCTTATCAGCCTTATTTCAAGCGCATTTACGACAAAGACCAGATTCGTTTCTTGTCAGCAATTGAATGAGCAAGCATTGTGCCTGGTGTGATGGGAAGCTGGCGCAACGGGACGAACTGCCCACTGCGTTGCGAATCTTGCGAAGGCGCGAGGACAGTGGGCCATCATCGGACAGCAACGATTTAGGTGAGGGATTGGCTGTTATGAGTTTACGACTTGCGAGCAGGAATCAGGACTTCTTCATGGAATTTGTCACAGCCGACGCAAAGGTTTTGATACAAATTGCCTGAAGGCAACCGGACGGTCGAAGCTTCAATGAATTTTTCTACCGTCCAGCCGTGCGTAATTCCCATCCGTTCGGGATGCCCCATCGAAAGCGCTTCGTAAACCGGATTGCCGATGTAACGCTCCAAAATCGCTTCCAGTTTTTCTTCGAGCAGGCTGCCGATAGGCGCTTTGGTTTTGATACAGCATGGATAAACGTTTCCGTTTGGCTCGACGGAAACTTCCGAACCTTGATAACGGTACTGCAAAAAGTTGAGCGCGCCAGACCATCGATTGCAGAAATTGTCTTGAAGTGTCGCCTTCGAGATTTCGTTTTGTTGTGCGCGTCCGCGCGGCCACAACGGGCCGATCCAGGCTTCTTCGGTTGCGCCGAAAAACGAAAAGTACCGTCCATCGTCTTTTGCCTGTCCGGCGCTTTCAGCAACCAAAGGTTTGAATTCCATGCCGCGCGATTCAAAAATCCGCGTTAGTTTGGCGACCTGTTTTTCCTGGGCTTCCAGGGTTTCCATTCCGTCGTGGTGATGATCAATGCCGGAAACGGAAATCTGCCAGATGTGATGCGCCAGCAACTCTTCGACAATCTTTTCGGTGACCAGGTCGCCGGTGGTTTGGATGATCAGTTTGACTTCGTTGCCGTATTTTTGATGCAGCAGGTCCAGGGCGGAATACAACACCCGTTCGCGCACGGGTTCGAGCAGAATTTCGCCGCCCGCCAGAATGATGCGTCCGATCTTTTCACGGGGCTGACCCGTTGCCGGGTCGCAGTCATTCTGGTCCAGATAGGTCATCCGGTCGGGGAAATTTTCGATAATTCGGGCGTGATTGGCGATACTTTCGCCCACAACGCGGTCTCGCTCCGCGCCGTAATAGGGCCGAAAGCGGTCTTCGTAACAGTGATGGCAGGTGCGATGACAGAGAAAAGTTGCAACGTAATAAAGCGATTCCATGTTGTCTTCCTATTTTGAGATTGATGGAGTCTACCACGCAGCCATGTTTCTCAACGAGGTTTGGGAAGCATTTGCTTTTGCGCTGCTTACCGATTGAAATTCCGCGGGTTAATCCGTACTGAGTACAGTGAAACCAAGACCTGAGGATTTGCGCAAATCGAACGTCCGGCAAATGAAGTTATCTATCCAGAATAAAGTAATCGCACGCCGCTGGTTGATGTTGTTGCCAGCGCTGGCGGTAATTGGAGTGTTGTTTGCTGGCGGGTTGGCGCTTGCAGTGGCGCAAAGCCTGGGCTATTTCGCGCCAACGGGCGAACACGGCTTCACGTTCCGGCATTATGTTGAATTGAGCCGGGATCGCGAGGTGTACGCTTCGCTGTGGCTGACGCTGAAACTGGCGACGGTGGCAACGGCGATTTCAGCGGTCTGCGCGTTGGCACTGGCGCTGGGATTGCGCGAATTTTCCCGCCGCAGCCGGGCAGTCAATTTGTTATTGCAGATACCGCTGGCCGTTCCGCATCTGGCGATGGGGGGAGCGTTAATTACGCTGATCGCTCCCAGCGGATTGCTGGCGCGGTTGGCGTATTCGCTGGCATTGATTCATCAACCGGCAGACTTTCCCGCGCTGATCAACGACCGTTATGGCGCGGGAATTATTTTGGCGTATGTGTTGAAAGAAGTGCCGTTCATCACGCTAATGACCCTGGCGCTGCTGGCCAGACTTGGCGATGAATACGAACAAGCGGCCCGTGTGCTGGGCGCTTCGGCCTGGCAGCGGTTTCGCTATGTGACCTTGCCGCTGGTTGCGCCCGCCGTGATTTCTTCTTCGCTGATGGTTTTCGCGTTTATCTTTGGCGCGTTTGAAGTGCCATTCATTTTGGGACGGCCTTATCCGGCGATGGTATCCGTCGTGGCGCAGCAACGTTATCTGGATGTGAATTTGCTGGCGCGACCAGGCGCGATTGCGCTGGCGGTTATCAGCACGCTGCTGACGGCGGTGCTGGCTTGGGGCTATTTGCGGCTAACGCGCGCGCTCATTGGACTGGAACGGCCATTTATCCTGTGAAATGAAACTCAGTGCAAACAAATTGGGGCGGGGTGCAGCGCTGCCGGTCATTATTGGCTTGGCAACGGTGCCGCTGCTGTTGCTGGCGACGCGTTCGCTGGCACAAGCTTGGTACTGGCCCGCGTTGTTGCCCGCTGTGTGGAGCCTGCGCGCCTGGCGCTATATTTTTTCACCCACGGCGGATGTATTGCCCGCGCTGGTCGCCAGTTCCGGGATCGCTCTGGCCGTCACGTTGTTGGCGTTGATGGTGGCGCTTCCGGCGGCTCGTGTATTGGCCTGGCAGGAGTTTCGCGGCAAGCACGCAGTGATTTTTGCATTGTTGCTTCCAGTGCTGACACCGCCGCTGGCCGCAACGATGGGCGTGCATTCGCTCTTTCTGCGCTACGGGTTGACCGACACGACGCTCGGCGTGGTGTTGATTCATCTGATTTCGACCGTTCCGTATGCCACGCTGATGCTGACAGGAAGCTTTTCGCGGTTTGATCCGGATTATGAAGCCCAGGCGCGCACGCTGGGCGCGGGAGCTTTTTCGGTTTGGAGATATGTCACGTTTCCCGCCATCGCACCTGGGTTGGCGGTGGCGGCTTCGTTCGCGTTTTTAATTTCGTGGAGCCAATACCTGACGACGCTGCTGATCGGCGGCGGACGCATTCTGACGCTGCCGCTGATTCTGGTTGGATTTCAGCGCGGCGGCGACGAAGCCATCGCGGCGGCTTTATCACTCGTCTTTCTGGCTCCGGCGGCAATTGTCGCGTTTTCCGTTGCGCGCTTTTTGAAGGAGGGCAAGTAGGCAAGGCCTGCTACTGATGAAATTCAACAACTTGATAGACCGCTGTCTTTTCCTGACTCTTTTGATTTTCACCTCACTGCTGGCTGGTTGCACGAAACCCAATGCTCCGGAGCGTGTGACGCTGACTGCCCAGCAATTCAGCCGCGCGCGCTGGGAAGACATCGTTGCGCAGGCTGCCGGGAGCGAAGTCAATTTCGGGATGTGGTCAGGCGATGAAGCGCGCAACCGCTATTATCAAACCGTTGTCGCCGCGACCGTCAAACAACAATATGGCATCACACTGCGCTTCGTTGCCACAGCAGACGTGGCGGATATCGTCAACAAATTGCTCAACGAAAAGGGCGCGGGCAAAATCGCTGGCGGCACCATTGACCTGGTCTGGATCAACGGCGAGAACTTTCGCACCGCTAAACAAGGCGGCGTGTTGTGGGGACCGTTTGCCGACCAGTTGCCAAACATACGGCACTTTCCCGCCGAAGCGCGGCAGCGCGATTTCGGTTCGGCCATCGAAGGATACGAAGCGCCGTACCAGCGCGCGCAATTCGTGTTTGCCTACGACACAGCGCGAATGCCGGAACCGCCACGCTCGATTGAAAAATTGCGCGATTGGATCAAAACGCATCCGGGCCGCTTCACCTATATCGCGCCGCCGGATTTCACTGGCTCTGCCTTCATTCGTCACATTCTGCTTTTCTACCTCAAGCAAAATTCAGGCGGAGCGCTCGACACCAGTTTTGATGAACGGCGTTACCGGCTTGCCGCTGAACCGACACTTACGTATTTCAACGAAATCAAACCCTATCTCTGGCGAAAGGGCGAAACCTATCCATCTTCGCCCAAAGAAGCCGACCGCTTGTTTGCCAACAATGAAATTGATTTGACGATGAGTTATGGACCGAGTTTCGCGTCTGAACGCATTG
>CAYLJQ010000011.1:0-29688 GCA_964383955.1 uncultured Heliomicrobium sp.
GTATTGGTGTATCCGCTCGGCAGCCCTGTCAACATTGACGAAAACGACAACTTCGCTTCAACTTACGCCAATCGTTTGAAACTTCATTCAAACGATTGGCGTAACCGTCTGTGCTCATCGAGACATCAGGAGGCTTATTTATGATGAAATCAAAATCAATCATCGCTTTGATTTTTGTTGCCGGTTTCAGCCTTGCGCTCACCAGCGGCTGCCGCATCAGCAACAAATCCAAGCAGACAGAACCCAAAGCTGCCGAAGCGGCAAAACCCGCTGAACCGCAAGCCGATCTTTCCATCAATGCAGGCGACGACGCTGGATATGATCTTCCTGAAAAGGAGGAGATTCGCCGCAAATTCAAACTTGACGCCGAACCTTCAATGGGCGTGTACAACATCAACGGCACAGTGACAGTGGAAACCGCCGATACAGATACCGCCGAAATCTTGGTGGTCCGTTCAGCAAAAACACGCGAAGACCTGGAAAATTATCGCAAGGTCAAAATCGAACAACAGCGCGAAGGCCGGTTGATTGTCAGCATCGAAAACGACCGCAAAAGTTTGTTTTCCTCCCTGGGCAAAATCCCTGAAGGCCGCCAGCGTGTGGTTCTGAAAATTCCGCGAAAAATCAACTTTGAGACTTTCGGCGTCAGCGGCAATGTCACGCTGGGAGAAATTATTGGACGTCTTGAGCTGCGGGACATCAATGGACAGATCAAAGCTTCACGCATTGCTGGTGTCACTGAATTTGGCAACGTCAACGGCGGCATCGAAGCCACATTCGCGCCGCTCAATGGCAAAGGCATAGAAGTGTTCGACGTCAACGGCAATGTGGATTTGCATTTTGAAGGCGAAGTGAATGCTGAACTCGACGCTTGGGGCATCAATGGCAAGCTCAATCCGGATTTGCCGTCTGTGCAGGCTCCTAGCGAAGAACAAAGGCGCGGCAGATTGAAAGCCCGCATTGGTTCTGGCGGAACGCCAATCAAACTTGGCGACATCAATGGCAATATCAATTTGCTGAAGGCCGAAAAAGTCACCGCATCGTCGGCCAAAGCTTCCGGCAAATAACAACATCCACGAAAGCACACAAATTCCTGCAGGCGAATTTTGTTTGTGTGGTTTCGTGTGTTCGCGGAAGGAAACTGAATTCTATGCATCCGGTTATTGAACTCGACAGCTTGCGCGTCACATTTGGCAAGCGCGAAATTCTGCACAGCATCAAAGGGGAATTGCACGGACGCTGCATTGGCCTGCTAGGCCCGAACGGCGCTGGCAAAACCACGCTGATTCACAGCTTGCTGGGCTTTCACCCACCGTCGGCTGGCACGGCGCGCATTTTCGGCAAAGACATTCGCAGCGACGCCAAAACGATCCGCGCCTTAATTGGTTACATGCCCGAACGCGACGCGTTCATCGCCAACCTGACTTGCGTGCATTTTGTCCGGTTGATGGCGGAGCTTTCCGGATTGCCTTCCGAAGCGGCGCTGGAACGCGCGCACGAAGCATTGTTTTACGTTGGTCTGGGCGAAGCGCGTTATCGCCAGCTTGGGACATATTCGCTGGGCATGAAGCAATTGGCCAAACTGGCTCAAGCCATCGTTCACGGCCCACGATTGATTTTTTTGGACGAACCGACCAACGGTCTTGATCCTCCCGCACGCACCAGAATGCTGGAATTGATCCGCGAAGTCCGCGACAGCGGTAAAGCTTCGATCGTGCTGTCATCGCATTTGCTGCGCGACGTGGAAGAATGCTGCGACGAAATTTTGATTCTGAAAAACGGCCACATTGTCGCCAACTGCAATCTGGAAGAAGAGCGCCGCGCAAACCGTCAGTTTGTTGAAATGGAAACGCGCAACGGCACGCAGGAATTTGTTGAGGCAATTGGCAGGCTGGGCTGCGAATACGCCGAAACGGGGGCGCAGAAACTGAAGATTGTCATGACCAACAGCATGGAAGTCCGTGATCTGTACAAAATCGCCGCCGAACAGAACGTGCAAATTCGCCGGTTGAATTACAAGCGGGATTCGCTGGAAGATATATTCCTAAAAGCGATGGAGCAGTAGCTTCAATCCCCCGCCATCATCAACCGGAGGTAACGATTGTGAGAGCAATGCTCAAGAAAGTTTCGACGTTTGTTTTCAGTCTGGCTTTGCTGCTAGCAGCGAGTTCGGCTTTTTCCCAAGCACCCGTGCTTGACCGCGAACTGTTTTTTGGCGACCCGGAAATTTCGGGCGCGCAACTTTCGCCGGACGGCAAGTTTCTGGCCTTCGTCAAACCCTACAAAGGCACACGCAACATCTGGGTCAAGAAAACCGAAGAGCCGTTTAACGCGGCCAAACCTGTCACCGACGACCAGAAACGCCCGGTGACCACGTATTTCTGGAGCCGCGACGGAAAATACATTCTTTATTCTCAGGACAAAGGCGGCGATGAAAACTTCAATGTGTACGCCGTCAATCCTGCCGCGCCGCCTGTTGCTGGCCGCGAAGTTCCTGCGGCGCGCAACCTGACAGACCTGCAAGGAGTTCGCGCGTTTCTGTACGCCGTGCCCAAAAGCGATCCTGATGCGATTTTTGTCGGGCTGAACGACCGCGATAATTCCTGGCACGATTTGTACAAAGTCCAAATTTCCACCGGCAAACGAACCTTGATTCGCCAGAACGACGATCACGTGGGCGGATGGTTGTTTGATCAGAAAGATCAACTTCGACTGGCAACGCGCACGGCCGACAACGGCGACACCGAAGTTTTGGTCGTCGGCAAAAACGACCTGAAGAAAATTTATTCGTGCAGCGTGTTTGAAACCTGTGCTCCGGTGCGATTCAACAAAGACAATCGGCGCGTTTACATGATGACCAACCGAGGAACAGACGATCTGATCCGGTTGGTGCTGTTCGACCTGGAAAACCAGGTTACGGAATCTGTGGAAAGCGATCCACTGAAGCGCGTTGATTTCGGCGGCCCGATCTTTTCGGATGTCAGCGAGGAACTGATCGCAACTTCTTACGAAGACGAACGCACACGGATTTACTGGCGCGACAAGGAATACGAAGCCGATTACAAGCTGCTGCAAAGCAAGCTGCCCAACCGCGACATTTCCTTTGATTCTTCATCGGCGGACGAAAAGCTGTGGAAGATTTCCGCCAGCAGCGACACCGAACCCGGCGAAGCTTATCTATTCGACCGCACCACCAAAAAACTGACGCTGCAATATCGCGTTTTCGACAAACTGCCGCGTGAACAGTTGGCAGAGATGAAAGCCATCACGTATGCCTCGTCGGATGGGGTACAGATTCCTGCTTTCCTGACGTTGCCAAAAGGTTCGACTGGAAAGAATTTGCCGATGATTGTGTTTCCGCACGGCGGCCCTTGGGCGCGCGATTCGTGGGGTTACAACCCGTACGCGCAGTTTTTGGCCAATCGCGGTTACGCCGTGCTGCAGCCGAATTTCCGCAGTTCAATTGGTTACGGCAAAAAATTCCTGAACGCCGGAAACAAACAGTGGGGCGAGAAAATGCAGGACGACCTGACCTGGGGCGTCAAAGCAATGGTTGCGCAAGGCATCGCCGATCCAAAGCGAGTTGGCATTATGGGCGGCAGTTACGGCGGATACGCGACGCTGGCCGGGTTGGCGTTCACGCCGGATGTTTATGCCGCCGGAGTTTCCATCGTTGGCCCATCGAATCTGATTACCTTGCTGGCTTCGATTCCGCCGTACTGGGAAGCCGGACGGAAAATCTTCAACGAACGAATGGGCGATCCTGGAACCGCCGAAGGCCGCGCGCAACTGGAACGGCAATCGCCGCTGAATTCCGCAACGAAGATCAAATCTCCATTGCTGGTAATCCAGGGAGCAAATGACCCGCGCGTCAAGAAAGCGGAATCGGACCAGATTGTGATCGCGCTTCGGGATCGAGGCTTCGCGGTGGAATACATCGTTGCGCCGGACGAAGGCCACGGTTTCGCGCGGCCTGTGAACAATATGGCGATGTTCGCTGCGGCTGAAAAGTTTCTGGCCAAACATTTGGGCGGACGTTTTCAGGAAGGCGCGACGCCGGAAGTCAGCGCTCGGCTGAAAGAAATCACCGTTGACGTTAAGACGGTCGAAAAACCCAAAACCGTTTCTGCCGCTTCTGCGACTGCGCCGAAACCGGCAGTGGATTTGAAACCGGTCAAGCTGAATTACAAAGCCAAACTGGAACTTGGCGGTCAGACAACAGAGATCACGACCACGACTGAAATCAAAGAACAAGGTGGCGCGTGGCTGGCAAGCGAGATTGCCAAAATGCCGCAAGGCGATATCAGCGACGTGACGACCATTGAAAAAGGCACGCTGGTAGTAACCAAGCGCTCGATCAAACAAGGTCCGGCTGCAATAGACGTGGAGTTCAAAGCCAACAAAGCCAATGGCGCAATAAACATTGGCGGACAAGCCAGGCCAATTGCAGCCGACACTGGCGGCGCGCTGTTTGCCGACGGAGCCGGAAGTTATTCGGTCATCGGAGCTCTGCCGCTGGCCGATGGTTATTCGACAACGTTTCGCAATTTCGACCTGCAAAAACAAATCGCGACGCTGAAACAGTTAAAAGTCACGGCATCGGAAAAAGTGACTGTTCCGGCGGGAACGTTTGACGCTTTCAAAGTGGAAATCACTTCCGCGGAAGGCGAGCCGGGCAAAACCACCATCTGGATTGCCAAAACCAATCGCAACCTGATCAAAACCGTCGCCACCATTCCGCAAAATGGCGCGGTGATCACTTCGGAGTTAGTTCCATAGTTCACGGTTCACAGTTCGCTGTTTACAGTTTTTTGCTGTGAATAGCGAACTATGAACCCGGAGAAAAACAATGGCCGTTTACGGGCAAACCTATAAATCTTACGAAGGCCAGATGACGCCAGCGTGGTCGCGGTTTCTGGTGATTCCGCGTTACGCCTACCAGGACCTGTTCAAATACACGCTGTTCGTCGTGCTGTATGTGGTGTGTTTTGTTCCGCCGCTGGTGTACGCAGTGCTGATTTACCTGAACCACAACGTCAGCGCGTTGGCGATTTTTGGCGCCAGCCCGGGGGTCATTCCCATCAACAGTTTTTTCTTTTCGATTCTGATCGGCATTCAAACTTCGCTGGCGTTCATTTTCACGGTGATCATTGGCCCGGTGTTGATTTCGCGCGATCTGGCGAACAACGGTTTGCCGCTGTATTTATGCCGCCCGTTTACGCGGTTTGAATACATTCTGGGCAAAGCCTCTGTGCTGTTGATTCTGCTTTCGACCATCACCTGGATTCCCTGCACGCTGCTGTTTTTGTTGCAGTCGTATCTGGAAGGCGGCGGTTGGTTTAGCGATAACTACTGGATTCTGTATGGGATTCTGGTTGTTTGCCTGGCCTGGATCACCATGCTGACGTTGTTGGCAATGTCGTTTTCGGCGTGGGTCAAATGGCGCACAGCGGCCAGCGCGGCGCTGTTTGCCATCTTCATTATCCCGACGCCGATTGGCTTTGCCATTCAGGAAATCCTGAAATCCAACAAAGGGCATTTGCTGAACGTAGCCATGGCGCTGGGCGTAATGACGCAGGAATTATTCAGGCTGAGAGAAAACATTAGCGAGAATGACGGCGACTATTTCTTTTCTTATGGCGAAGCGTGGGTGGTGTTTCTGGTTTACGCCCTGCTGTGTCTGTACATGCTTTGGCGCAAAGTTCGCGCTTACGAGGTGATTTCATAATGGAATCTCAACTTTCAAATCTTGAATCCCGGACGCCGACCTTCAGGCCGCAGGCGTTGCCGTCGGAACTGGAAACGGTTGATCCCGGTCAACTGATTGTCTTTCGCAATGTTTCGAAGTTTTATGGCGAAATTCTGGGTGTCAACCGCGTTGACCTGACGATTGCTCCGGGCATCACCAGTCTGGTTGGGCCAAACGGTTCGGGCAAAACAACGCTGATGAATTTGATGACCGGACTGATTCAACCTACGCGTGGAGAAATTCGCGTCTTGGGCGTTGCGCCTAACGATCCACAACGCATGTTTCGCTTCGTTGGGTATTGCGGACAGTTTGATTCCTTTCCGCGGGGCATGACGGGGTTTGAATTTATCTATTCGTTCCTGTTGATCCAGGGCCATCCGAAAAAAGAAGCCGAAGCAATGAGCTGGCGGGCAATTGAGCGCGTGGATCTGGTGGAAGCCGCTCATCGCAAAGTCGCAGGGTACAGCAAAGGCATGCGCCAGCGCATTCGCCTGGCGCAATCCATCGCGCACGATCCGGCGGTCATCATTCTGGACGAACCGCTGAACGGCCTTGATCCAATGGCGCGCGACGAAACCAAACGGCTGTTTCGCCAACTGGCCAAAGATGGGCTGCATTTAATTATTTCCAGCCACATCCTGCACGAACTGGAAGAGATGTCCGACACCATCGTGCTGATCAACAACGGCTACATTCTGGCCGAAGGCGGCGTCAGCAGCGTGCGCGAAGAAAAGATGGAAGAGCATCCGATGCAGATCATGATCCGCTGCGACCGTCCGGCGGAATTTGCGTCGCGCGTTTTCGCCAGCGATTCAGTTGTCGAAGCCCAATTGCACGAAGACAAGCACGGACTGTTCATCAAAACCCGCAATGCCGATGCGTTTTATATTCTGTTGAACCGGATGGTTGCCGAAAACGGTTTCAACGTCGAAGCGGTTGCGCCGGTGGATGACAACTTGAACGCCGTTTATCACTACCTGATCGGATCAGGCGGAGGAGGTCAAGCATGAGCTCATTGGTCGAAACAGCGGCAAAGCCCGCGACAACCAATCTTGAATGGGGACTGTGGTGGCGACAGATTCGCGCAATCCTGCGGATGGAAGTGAAGAAAAACTTCTGGGGCAAACGCGCGCTGCTGATTTATGTTTTTGCTTCAATTCCCGTGCTGGTCATGTTTTTACTGGTGTTTGCCGTCCCCAATGCAGATGTGGATATCAATAAATTTTGGCCTTCGGCGCAGGAAATTTTTGCCAACATCTTTGAAGGATTGATTCTACGGACAATGGTCTTTTTCGGCTGCGCGTGGATTTTCATGAACCTGTTTCGCGGCGAAGTTGTGGACAGAAGCCTGCACTATTACTTCCTGTCTTCGTTGCGGCGTGAAGTTCTGGTCGCCGGAAAATACTTTTCCGGGCTGGTGACATCGGTATTGTTGTTTTCGTTGACGACGGCTGGTTCCCTGTTCTTTCTGTATCTGGCGCGCGATTACCCTGCGAACGTCAATTTCCTATTCGACGGCCCAGGATTGAAACAATGCTTGATCTATCTGGGCGTCACGATTTTGGGCTGCATCGGGTATGGCGCAGTGTTTATGTTCATCGGACTGTTTTTCCGCAATCCGATCATTCCGGCATTACTGGTGTACGGTTGGGAATGGTTGAATTTTTTGCTGCCGCCGGTGCTAAAAAAGATCAGCATTATCCATTATCTGCACACGCTGGCGCCTGTGCCGATGAATGAAGGTCCGCTGGCAACTGTTGTAGAAGCCACTTCGCCGTGGCTTGCCGTACCAAGCTTGTTGCTCTTCACAGCAATTGTGCTGGCGCTGGCAGCGGTCAAAATTCGTAAGCATGAAATTAGCTATGGAAGCGAATAACCAGGAGAAAAACAATGAGCAAGATTGGCACTGTTGGTTGGATGGATTTGACGGTTGAAAATGCCGATCACGTCAAAGACTTTTACGCCGCCGTCACGGGCTGGAAACCTTCCGGGCTGGATATGGGCGGGTACGAAGATTACGTGATGAGTTCGCCGGAAAGCGGCGATGGGGTTTCCGGCATTTGCCACGCGCGCGGAGGAAACGCCAGCTTGCCGCCTGTTTGGCTGATTTATATTTATGTCGCCGACATTGAACAGAGCGTGGCGAAATGCGTCGAACTCGGCGGCCAGGCGATCACGCCCATCAAAGAATACGCTGGCCAAGGCAAATACTGCATCATTCGCGACCCCGCCGGTGCACACTGCGCGCTGTATCAAAACCTGAAACAGGAATAAGAAAATTCCGCCCGTTCAGTTCACGCGGATTCCCCAATCGCGTAACACTTCTTCGGTGTGCTGACCCGCTTGCGGCGGCACGGATTGGATTTCCGGCGCTGTGCGGCTGAATCGCGGAGCGGGAGCGGGCTGAACAACACCGTCAAGTTCGACAAAAGTTTCCCGCGCGCGGTTGTGCGGATGCTGTGGCGCTTCGTCCAAATCCAGCACCGGAGCAAAACAAACGTCGGTTCCTTCCATCAAGCTGCACCATTCATCACGCGATTTGGTTTTGATGACTTCGGCAAGTTTGGTTTTCAACTCCGGCCACTTTTTGAAATCCATCTGCGCCTGAAAGTCCGGGTCAGTGATTCCGGTTTTCTCCAATAACAACGCATAAAACTGCGGCTCAATGGAGCCAATCGCCACAAACTTGCCGTCAGCGCATTCGTAAGCGCCATAAAAGTGCGCGCCGCCATCCAGCAAATTCACCCCGCGTTTCGTGCTCCAATGTCCGGCGGCTTTGCGACCGTAAATAATTGCCATCAACGCCGATGCGCCGTCTGTCATTGCGGCGTCAATCACCTGCCCTTTGCCGGATTGCTTGGCTTCCAATAACGCGCAAACGATCCCAAACGCCAGCATCATTCCGCCGCCGCCAAAATCTCCGATCATATTCAGCGGAGGCACGGGTGGAGCATCCGGTCGGCCAATGGCGTGCAGCACTCCGGTCAGCGCAATGTAGTTGATGTCGTGCCCGGCAGCCGCTGCCAATGGCCCGAACTGTCCCCAGCCGGTCATTCGTCCAAAAATCAGTTTGGGGTTGCGCGCCAGACAAACCTCCGGCCCCAATCCCAACCGCTCCATCACACCTGGACGAAAGCCTTCAACTAAAGCGTCAGCTTTTTCAATCAGCTTTAGCGCTATTTCGACTCCTTCCGCCGCTTTCAGATCGAGCGCCACCGAACGTTTGCCGCGATTCATCACGTCAAACTTCGAGCTTTTGGCATTCGGACGATCAATGCGAACGACTTCCGCACCCATATCCGCCAGCATCATCGCGCAAAATGGCCCCGGCCCAATGCCTGCCATTTCAATGACTTTGATTCCTTTGAGCGGTCCCATATTTTTCTCCCAACATATCCTAAGGCAGTATGAGTTTTATGGTTTCCCCTTTGATCTCTGAGATTGATATGTAATTGGGTGCTGAGGTAGTGCCAATGCTAAACAGGACAAAATATTTAGTTGAAGGTCGAAGCTTCCAGGTCTTAAGACATTCCAGCATTTTATCTTCTCGCACCATCTCTGATTGGTTTGGACCACGTAGCTTTTTTATCTTTTCAACTGAACCATTTTGATCAGTTTCAACAGAATACAGGTAGTTGAAATGAAAGCTTGCAGTCCTACCCAGTTCTGTAAGTTCAATACGGCAAATAGTAATTGTTTTGGCAGGTTTTTCATCTTCAATTTTGGCAGCTTGTGGGATAGCTATAAAAGTAGACAGAAACACCAAACCAATAACCCTAATTACGACGTTCATAATTTCCTCTACTGGTAAACTGAATTTTGCTGTCACGCGGCTTAATGAAGAACTTGATATTTGCTGTCAGACCTTGCGTCACAAATAACCTATTCGTAAAAGCTCTCGCCTTTCGCAGCCATCTTGACCAGCAGCTTCGGCGGAGTGAAACGTTCACCGTAGAGTTCCGCCATCCGGTCGCATTCGGCGACGAAGTTTTTCGCTCCGACCGTGTCAATCAACGAAAGCGGCCCGCCGGTATAAGGCGGAAAGCCTAGACCGAGCATTGCACCGACGTCACCGTCTGCCGGATCAGTCAGTACGCCTTCTTCCATACAGCGAGCGGCGTCAAGCGCTTGCGCATACAGCAATCGTTTTTTCACTTCTTCGACGCTGGGTTGTTCGTCGGCTGCGGGGAAGTGTTCGGCCAACCCGGGCCACAAAAACTTCTTGCCGCCTTCGGGATATTCGTACATTCCCTTGCCCGACTTGCGGCCTACGCGGTCGAGCTTTTCAAAAAACAGCGTGGTGACGGCTTCGCCGGATTGCGGCTTGTAGGCGTCCCCCAAATCCTTCTTGGTCTGTTCGCGGATGTGGTAACTGAGGTCAATGCTGACTTCGTCCAGCAACGCCAACGGCCCGACGGGCATTCCGGCCATACGAGCTGCGTTTTCAATCAACGCCGGAGCCACACCGTCCAGCAACATCGTCGTGCCTTCGTTGATGTATGCGCCGCAGAAACGCGAGGTGTAAAAACCTCGGCTGTCGTTGACGACAATCGGCGTCTTTTTGATTTGCTGGACGAAATCCATCGCTTTGGCCAGGGTTTCATCAGAGGTTTGACGCCCGCGAATAATTTCAACCAGCGGCATTTTGTCCACAGGCGAAAAGAAATGCAGCCCGATAAATTGCGCTTGGCGAACGCTGGCTTCGGCCAAGCCGGAAATCGGCAGCGTGGAGGTATTCGACGCAAAGATTGCTGTTTCGGAAATCACCGCTTCGGCTTTGCGCGTGACATCGGCTTTGATTTCGCGATTTTCAAACACGGCTTCGATCACCAGTTCACAGCCGGCAAGGTCAGCGTAATCGGTTGTAGGTTTAATCAGCGACAACAGCTTTGCGGCTTTTTCTTCGGTGGTGCGGCCTTTCTTGATGCGTCCAGCCAGCAAGTTTTCGCTATGGGCTTTTCCCTTTTCGGCGAACTTCAGTTCGCGGTCAAGCAGTACGACTTCAATCCCGGCGAGCGCCGCGACATAGGCCAAGCCCGCGCCCATCATTCCCGCGCCCAGCACGCCGAGTTTTGTCACTTTCAGCTTGTCGTAGCCTTTCGGTCGCCGCGCCAATTTGTCTGCCGCGCCTTTGTTGACGAACACTGTGCGGATCATGTTTTTGGCTACGGGATCGAGCAGCAGTTTGGTGAAGTATCGTTGTTCGATGCGCAAGCCTGCATCAATCGGAACCTGAAGCCCTTCGTACACGCAGGACATAATCGCTTGCGGCGCGGGGTAATTGTGGAAGGTTTCTTTCTGCATCAGCGACGAACCAACCATAAACGTTTCGACCCAACGTCGGTCGAATTGGCCCGCTCCGCCGGGAACTTTGAAATCTTTCTTGTCCCAGGGTTGAACCGGATCAGGCGATTCCAGCAACCAGCGTTTGGCTTCGGCTAGTAATTGGTCAGCGGAAGTGAGTTTGTGGATGATGCCTTTTTCCAGTGCCTGCTGCGGTTTCAACTGAGTGCCCTGCATCATCATTTGCAGCGCGTCGCGCACGCCAATCAGTCGCGGCAATCGCTGCGTTCCGCCGCCGCCGGGAAATAATCCCACCAGAACTTCAGGCAAGCCGATCAACGCGCCGGGCGTGTCTGCAGCGACGCGATAATGACAAGCCAGCGCAATTTCCAAGCCTCCGCCAAGCGCAGTGCCGGTCATCGCCGCGACAAAGGGTTTGCCGCCGGTTTCCATCTTGCGCGTCAAGGCGACGAACTTCATGCCGCCCGCGAACAGTTCTTCGGCATCGCGCGCAGCAAACAAATCCGCGACACCTTTCAAATCGGCTCCGGCCAGAAATGAAGTTTTGCCGGAAGTGACAATCGCGCCTTTGACCGCCGGATCGCTGGCAACTTTGTCCACGCACGCGGTCAGTTCTTCCAGAAACTGCCGCGTGATGACGTTCATCGGGCGGTCTTTCAAATCAATGGTCAGCGTGGCAATGCCGTCGCCGTCTACCTGGTAAGTAATCGTTTCGCTCATCTCAGTTCTCCATTTCACTCATCCACGAAGCAACACGAAGATTCACGAAGGAAAGCGAAAACGCTTCGTGTCCCTTCGTGTAACTTCGTGGACGGATTTCATCTCAGACCAATTCGATAATCGTCGCTGTTCCCATGCCCGCGCCGACGCACAACGTCGCCAAGCCCGTTGCCGCGCCTCGGCGTTCCATTTCGTCAATCAAGGTTCCCAGAATCATCGCGCCTGTCGCGCCAAGCGGATGCCCCATCGCGATGGCTCCGCCGTTGACGTTGATCTTGTCGTGCGGAATGTCCAGCGCCTGCATGTAGCGCAACACCACGGCGGCAAAGGCTTCATTCAATTCATACAGGTCAATGTCGTTAGTTGTCATTCCGGCGCGCTTCAAGGCTTTTTCCGTTGCCGGAGCCGGACCAGTCAGCATAATCGTCGGTTCTGATCCAATCGAAGCGAAAGCGCGAATGCGCGCGCGCAGTTTCAAATTGAGCTTTTCACCAATTTCTTTGCTGCCGACCAACACGGCTGCTGCGCCGTCAACAATGCCGCTGGAATTGCCTGCGTGGTGAACGTGGTTGATGCGTTCGACTTCCGGGTAACGCTGAATGGCGACGGCGTCGAACCCGGCTTGTTCGCCCGGAACCGTGAATGATGGATTCAGCTTGGCCAAATCTTCCATCGTCGTTTCTGGTCGCATCAGTTCGTCGTGATCAAGTACGGTCAAGCCGATCTGATCTTTTACAGGAACGATTGAGCGTTTGAAGTACTCGTTGTCCCAGGCGTGCTTGGCGCGTCGCTGGCTTTCGATGGCGTAAGCGTCAACGTCTTCACGAGAAAAACCATATTTCGTTGCCACCAGATCGGCGCTGATGCCTTGTGGAACGAAGTACAACTTCGAGGCGATTTCAGGATCCATCACCATTGCGCCGCCATCGGCACCCATTGGCACGCGCGACATGCTTTCGACGCCGCCGCCGATGGCCAGATCGGATTGTCCCGACATGACTTGCGCCGCAGCAGTATTGACGGCTTCCAGGCCCGAAGCGCAAAACCGATTGAGCTGTTTGCCGGGCACGGTTTCGGCGTAATCGGCGTTCAGCGCGGCGATGCGCGCAATGTCGGAGCCTTGTTCTCCGACCGGCATGACACAGCCAAACACCACGTCGTCCAGATAAGATGTATCGAGTTCGTTGCGGTCGCGTATGGATTTCAAAACCTGCGTCGCCAGTTCGATGGGCCGAATTTCGTGCAAACTGCCGTTTGCGCGGCCTCGCCCGCGCGGCGTGCGGACGGCGTCGTAAATGTAAGCGTCAGTCATTGGTCTGTTCTCCTATTCCAGGTGCGAATGGTAAGTTTCCGAAGCGATGTTAGCAGACAGCCGCTTTGGAGCAGAAACGAATCGGCTGGCATTGTGCCAATTCGTTGAAGTTATTGTAGGATTACCACCTTGATTCGGAACAATCATATGCACTGATAATCAGGAAAGGGTTACGAGCACCAATGCCAGACAATAGAGAGATAGCCAACATCATCTCCGACGATTTCGGAGCCAATTCCACTTACGTCGAAGACCTGCTTCGACAGTTTCAACACAACCCACATTCAGTCGGCGACGAATGGGGCCAGTATTTCAAAACGCTGCTAGGCGGCAACGGCGTCATAAAGGCTGAAGCCCACGCTGCGACTGCTGTCGCGTCGCCCGCGCCTGCCAAAACTCAAACTGCTGCGGCACCAGCGGCCAAAACTGCAACCGCTGAGCAGGTTGCCGGCGAGCATCTGCAGATTCGCGGCCCGGCATTAAAGATCGTCGAAAACATGGAAACCAGTCTGGCTGTGCCGATTGCGACTTCGGTGCGCCAGATTCAAATCAAACTGCTGGATGAAAATCGCCGCTGGATCAATCGCCACCTGGAAGAGCATGGCAGAGGCAAAACTTCGTACACGCACTTTATTGCCTGGGCGATTTTGAAAGCGCTGGCCAAGCTCCCGCAGATGAACGACGGATACGAAGAAGTGGACGGCACCGCTTATCGCGTTAAACGTGCGGATGTGAATCTGGGCGTCGCAGTTGATGTGCAAAAGAAAGATGGTTCCCGCAGCCTATTGGTTCCGAACATCAAGGCCGCCAACAAGATGACCTTCTGGCAATTTGTCCAGGGGTATCAGGATGTGGTGCTGCGCGCTCGCGACGGCAAACTTCAGGTCGCCGATTTTCAGGGCACGACCATTTCCCTGACCAATCCCGGCACAATTGGAACCACGTCTTCCAATCCGCGATTGATGGCCGGACAAGGCGCAATCATCGCTACCGGGGCCATCGAGTTTCCGCCGGAATATGCCGCGATGACTGATGCGGCACTGTCCCAACTCGGCATCAGCAAAGTTTTCACCATCACCAGCACCTATGATCACCGCATCATTCAGGGAGCCGAATCGGGAATGTTCCTGGCGCACATTCACGAATTGTTGCTGGGCAAACACAATTTTTACGACGAAATCTTTGCCGACCTGGGGATCAACTACAAACCGTTGCGATGGTCTGTGGACATCAATCCGCTGCTGTCCGGCGTGGATCGCGAACGGCAGGAAATCAGAAAACAGGCGGCCATTTTTGAATGGATCAATGCGTACCGCGTGCGCGGCCATCTGATCGCGGATATTGATCCGCTGGACATGATTAACCTGTACGCGCATCCCGAACTGGAAATTGAAACTTACGGACTGTCAATCTGGGATTTGGATCGTGAGTTTTACACGGGTGGTTTGGGCGGCAAAGAATATGCGACCTTGCGCGAAATTTGGGCGATGCTGATCCGGTTTTATTGCGGCAGTGTTGGCACCGAAAGCCGCCACATCACCAGCAAGGAACAGAAACAATGGATTCGCGAACGTATTGAGCGAAACCCGGAACCAGTCCCGGTGGAAGTCAAAAAACAATTGCTCAATTGTTTGATCGCCGCCGAGCAATTCGAAAAATTCCTGCATACAAAATATCTGGGCCAAAAACGATTTTCAGTCGAAGGCGGCGAATCCATCATTCCGGTGCTGGATCAGATGATTTCAGGTGCCGCCCAGCGCGGAGCCGATGAAATCGTTTTGGGCATGGCGCATCGTGGACGACTGACCGTGCTGGCCAACATCATCGGCCATCACATGAGCGAGCGAATCTTCACGGCGTTTGAAGGCACAGTGCATCCGAACTTCCCCGCCGACGAAGGTGACGTCAAATACCATCAAGGCGCATACGGTTCGCGCACAATTGCGGATCGCGAAATCAAACTGACGCTGTCGCCGAATCCCAGCCATTTGGAATTCGTTGACCCCGTGGTTGAAGGCATGGCGCGCGCCAAACAAGACGCAATGCAGGTTACACGCGAAGAAGCGCGGGCCCGTGTGTTGCCAGTGCTGATTCATGGCGACGCTGCCTTTGCCGGACAAGGCATCGTGACTGAAACGTTGAACCTGGCCGACCTGAAAGGGTATCGAACCGGCGGCACGATTCATTTCATCATCAACAATCAGATCGGTTTTACGACTTCGCCGACTTCCAGCCGCTCTTCGATTTATTCGACAGACGTTGCCAAGATGACTCAATTGCCGATCTTTCACGTCAACGCCGACGACGTCGAAGCCGCCTGGCGAGTGCTGGAAATCGGGCTCGACTTCCGGCAGAAATTCAACAAAGACGTGGTGATTGATTTGATCGGTTTCCGCCGCCACGGCCATAACGAAGGCGACGAACCCAGCTACACACAACCGTTGATGTATCAACGCGTCAAAGATCACCCCGGCGTGCGCGAGCTTTATACGCGGCAACTGATCCGCGAAGGCACATTGACCCGCGAAGAAGTTGACCAGATGATCGAAACCGTTTGGCGCAGTTACGAAACCACGCTGGCGGCGGCAAAGGAAATCGTCGCGAAAAAGAAACCCATGACCGCCCCGCCGGAAATGAAGCCGGATATGGACGGTTCGACGGTGCTGGAAACCGGCGTTCCCCGCGAAGCGCTGGACGAAGTTTCGCGCACGATGAGCGTCGTTCCGCAAGGTTTCACGATCAATCCCAAAATGGTCACTCAGATGTCACGGCGCGCCAAAATGGGCGGTGGCGAAATCACGATTGACTGGGGATTTGCCGAAGGGCTGGCGTTTGGCTCGCTGATTCTGGAAAACACTTCGGTGCGGTTGTCCGGTCAGGATTGCGGACGCGGAACTTTCAGCCAGCGCCACGCAATTCTGTACGACACCCAAACCGGAGAATCGTGGACTCCGTTGGAAGCGCTGCAAAAGAACGGAGCGAAGTTTGAAGTTTTCGACAGCTCTCTGTCAGAAGCTGCCGTACTGGGTTACGAATACGGGTATTCGGTGATTTCGCGCGATGGGTTGACGATTTGGGAAGCGCAGTTCGGCGATTTCTCCAACGGCGCTCAGGTCTTGATTGATCAGTTCATTTCACCCAGCGAAGACAAATGGAAACAGACTTCGCGGCTGGTGATGCTGCTGCCGCACGGGTACGAAGGTCAGGGACCTGAACATTCCAGCGCGCGGCTTGAACGGTATTTACAGCTTTGCGCCGAAGACAACATGCAGGTTTGTTATCCGACAACGCCTGCGCAGTATTTCCATTTGCTGCGCCGCCAGGTCAAACAGGAATTGCGCAAACCACTGATTGTCATGACACCGAAAAGCCTGCTCAGATTGCCGGCGGCAGTTTCGACAATTGATCATCTAACCAGCGGCGGCTTTCATCCTGTGATTGGCGATGCCGTGAACGCCGCAAACGTCGAGCGCGTGTTGTTGTGCAGCGGCAAGGTGTATTACGACTTGCTGGCAGAACAGGAAAAGAACAACAGCGGCAAGATCGCCATTTTGCGTTTGGAGCAATTCTATCCATTCCCGTTGAGCCTGTTGCAGCGCTGGCTTTCGTCTTACAACCAAGCGAAGCAACTATTCTGGGTTCAGGAAGAACCGCAAAACATGGGCGGCTGGAATTTCATTCGCCCCTGGCTGGAAGGATTAAAACGGACAGGCCAGGAACTGCGCTATGTGGGCCGCGTCGCCAGCGCCAGCCCGGCGACCGGTTCCTATATGATTCATCAACTGGAACAACAGGCTTTGGTAAAAGAGGCTCTTAGCCTGTAACGGCTGGAAACTTGAACCGCAAAGACGCCAAGCGGCGAGGGCGAATAAGAAATGTTCTTTGCGCCTTTGCCACTTGGCGTCTTTGCGTTGAGAATGCTTGATCTTGAACAAACAAAAAGGCGACCATTTCTGATCGCCCCGGTGAAGTTTCCGATAGCGCGTACGGGACTCGAACCCGTGCTCTCCGCCTTGAGAGGGCGGCGTGTTAACCAGTTACACCAACGCGCCAAAAAAGAACTGGCGAGTTTATACACCTCAAACTTGAGCTTGAGCAAGCGCACGCCGCTCGGCTGTCGCGCAAATTTCCTGACAGGAGTACCCAAACGACGATGGCTTCATCGCTGACAACTGAAATCAAAACGAAACTGATTGCGCTGGTGCGCGACAACTACAACCTGGAATTGGACGACGTTGTTTCCGAAATTCCGCCGAAAACCGAATTGGGCGATCTGGCATTTCCCCTGGCTTTCGATCTGGCCAAACGCATCAAAGCCGCAACCGGTGAAAAGAAAAATCCGCGTGAAATTGCTGCCAAGTTGGCAGAGGAACTGAAAGCCATTCCGGGCGTTGCACGCGTTGAAATTGCAGGCCCAGGTTATCTGAACGTGTTCTTTAACCGCACTGAAATGTTCTCGCAACTCGCGAATCCGCAATCCGCAATTCGCAATCCGCAATCGGGAAAGCTGATTGTCGAACACACCTCGATCAATCCGAACAAAGCCGCGCACATCGGCCACGTTCGGAATTCTGTTCTTGGCGATACGACGGCGCGCATTCTGAAGGCGACGGGCGAGACCGTCGAAATTCATAACTACATTGACAACACGGGCGTCCAAGTTGCCGACGTGGTTGTCGGTTTCATGCATCTGGAAAATAAATCGCTCGCCGACATCAAAGCCATCTCTGAACGCCCAGTTCAAAAGCGTGAAGACAACTTCGATTATTACTGCTGGGAGCTCTATTCCCGCGTCGGCCAGTGGTACGAGGAAGACAAAACCCGGTTGGCTGTGCGAGCGCAAACGCTTCATGACATTGAAGAAGGCGATAACGCCACCGCAGAGATTGGCGAATACATTTCATCAAAGATCGTGGATTGCCATCTGGCGACGATGGCGCGGCTGGACATCAGCTACGATTTGCTGGCGCGCGAAAGCGAGATTCTGCATCTGCATTTTTGGGCCCATGCATTTGAAAAGCTGAAAGCCAGCGGCGTGATTGTTTTTGAAACCGAAGGCAGGAATAAAGGCTGTTGGGTGATGCGAGCAGAGACTGCTGAGGGAGAGACTGAGGGACAGAGAGATGGAGAGACAGACTCCGAACACGATGCGGACAAGATCATTGTTCGGTCGAACGGAACGGTGACTTACACAGGCAAGGACATTGCTTATCATCTGTGGAAACTGGGAAAGCTTGGTTTGGACTTTCATTACCGCTTGCTTTGTCACGATCACCACGGACGCGAAGTCTGGATTACGACCGGCGACGAAGCCGCTGGCAGCCAATCGCATCCGCCGTTTGGCAACGGCACGGCGTTTTTGAACGTAATTGACGTTGGCCAGTCGTACCCGCAAGCCAACGTCAAAAAGGGTGTGATGATGCTGGCTGCGTCCAAAGAAGAATTGGATCGCGTAGCCCGCAGCGCACACCTGGCTTATGAAAAAGTCACTTTGACGCCAGCCGCCGCCATTGAACTCGGCACCGAACTTTCTGAAGCCGACCAGCAACGCCAGCAAATCGGCATGTCAGGCCGCAAAGGATTGGGCGTCAAAGCGGATGATTTGATTGATCGTCTGGAAGCCAAAGCGCTGGCCGAAGTCCAATCGCGCAATGCCGACCTGCCGGAAGCGCAGCAGCAAAAAATCGCGCGGCAGATTGCCGTCGCGGCGTTGCGCTACTTCCTGCTGAAATTCACGCGCACTTCGATCATCGCTTTCGATTTTGAAGAAGCTCTGAAGTTTCGCGGCGAAACCGGCCCGTACCTGCAATATTCGGTTCGGCGTCTGAGCAACATCTTCACGGAACTGGGCCGTCCGGCGGAGGACGTTCGTAAGGATTTCGCGCAGTTATCGCCGGAAGAAGTGGCGGCACAGTTTTCAGGCGAAGCGGGCGACGTGTTGTGGTCGATGGTGTATTTCGCTTCGCGGCTGGATGAAATCGTGCAGTTGTCGGCCAGCACGTTTGAGCCAACGCATGTCGCCAAGTACGCATTTCAACTGGCCGACCAGTTCAACACGTTTTATCAAGACAAGCGTTTCCACATTCTGAAAGAAGCTGACGCCAAGCGAAAAACCGTGCTGCTGGTGGCTGTGGATGTTGTGAGGCAAAAACTGGCGCAAGCGCTTTCGCTGCTTGGCATAGAAGTGCCGGAAAAAATGTAGTGGCACTTTTTACACTTCGTTGATGACTCTACGAAGTTGGAAAGAGACTATGCAGACAGGCTAATGCCGGATTTCCACGCCTTTCCAAGGAGAAAACCATGAATCGAATCCGACGAATTCCCATCGTTCTTTTGGCGTTGCTGGTGGTGACGCCGATCTTTGCTCAGCAAGCTGCCAGACAAGCCGACACCGGTCTACTGACACTGGACACTATTTTCAGTTACGGCGCGAAATCGCTGGGCTGGCATCAGTGGCAAGCCGATGGCAGCGGATATTTGATGCTGGAACCATCGGCGGCCAACAAGGATGCGTTGGATTTGGTTCGGTACGACGCGGCTTCGGGAGCTAGGACGATTCTGGTTTCGGCGCAAAGCCTGACTCCTGCCGGAGCTTCTTCGCCGTTAGTGATCGAAGAATTCACCCTCAGCGCGGACAACAACCGATTGCTGGTGTTCACCAATTCCGAACGCGTCTGGCGCTCGAACACGCGCGGCAATTACTGGGTCTTCGATCTGAGCAGCAAAAAGCTGCAAAAGCTTGGCGGCGAAGCAAAACCGTCTTCGCTGATGTTTGCCAAGTTTTCGCCTGACGCAACAAGAGTCGGGTACGTTCGCGAAAATAATATCTACGTTGAGAATCTGGCAGATGGAAAAATCACGCAACTGACCACGGACGGCGCGCAGTACACGGTCAACGGAACTTTTGATTGGGTTTACGAAGAAGAGCTGTTTTGCCGTGATGGGTTTCGCTGGTCGCCGGACGGAAAGCAGATCGCTTATTGGCAACTGGATGCTTCCGGCGTCAAAGAATTCAAGATGATCAACAACACGGATGAGCTTTATCCGAAGATCATCACCTTTCCGTATCCGAAAGCGGGCGAAATGAATTCTGCCGCGCGTGTTGGCGTGGTGAGTGCCGCAGGCGGCAAAACGCAATGGTTGGAAGTTCCGGGCGATGCGCGAAACAATTATTTGCCGCGCATGGAATGGGCGGCAAATTCCGGCGAAGTCCTGATTCAACAGCTCAATCGCTTGCAGAACACAAACATCGTCATGCTCGGCGACATTCGCACCGGCAAAGTCCGCACCGTGCTGACCGAAAAAGACGATGCCTGGGTTGATGTGTCCTGGGGAGCGATTGATTGGGATCGGCGAGGATTGGCGCGCGGTGATGTCGAATGGATTGACGGCGGCAAACGGTTTTTGTGGGTCAGCGAACGCGACGGATGGCGGCATGTTTATTCCGTTTCGCGCGATGGTTCTGATGTCAAATGCATCACGCCCGGCAATTACGATCTGATCGGCGTTGAGTTGGTGGATGTGCCGAACGGCTGGATTTACTTTTCCGCTTCGCCGGAAAACGCGACGCAAAAATATCTGTTTCGCGCGCGGCTAAATGGCGAGGGCAAAGCCGAACGGTTGTCGCCAACGGCTCAACCCGGCACGCACACCTACACGGTTTCTCCCAAAGGTGATTTGGCGATCCACACGTATTCGGCCTTTAACAAAGTTCCCGCGACAGATGTTGTTCGTTTCCCGCAACATACCGTAGTGCGGACGATGTTCGACAACAAAGAATTGGCCGATCGCATCACCAAGCTGAAACCGGTTGCGCAGGAATTCTTCCGCGTCAAAATCGAAGAAGGCGTGGAACTGGACGGCTGGATGATGAAACCGCCCGGCTTTGATCCGCAAAAACGTTACCCGGTGCTGTTTCACGTGTACGGAGAACCTTGGGGACAGACGGTGCTTGATTCTTGGAGTGGCGGGCAAGGGATGTGGCATCGCATGCTGGCTCAGCAAGGCTACATCGTCGTCAGCGTGGACAATCGCGGCACTCCGGCTCCGCGTGGCCGCGCCTGGCGCAAGAGCATTTACCGCCAGATGGGCATTCGCAATTCTATGGATCAAGCCAATGCCGCCCGCGTCATCGCCAAATGGCCGTTCGTGGATTCAACGCGCATCGGCATCTGGGGCTGGAGCGGCGGCGGATCTTCAACGCTAAATGCCATGTTCCGTTACCCAGATGTTTATCAGGTGGGGATGTCTGTCGCGCCGGTGCCCAACATTCGCTATTACGATTCGATTTACCAGGAACGCTACTGCGGACTGCCACAAGATCATCCAGACGAATACAAACAAAGCTCGCCGATTACCTTTGCCAGCCAATTGAAAGGCCAACTGTTGGTCGTTCACGGCACAGGCGACGACAACGTCCACTACCAAGGAACCGAAGCGTTGATTAATGCGCTTGTTGCAGCGAACAAACCGTTTACGATGATGGCTTACCCGAACCGCTCGCACGGCATTTATGAAGGGGCAGGCACGACTCAGCATTTGTACGGCTTGCTAACCCGGTTTCTGAACGAAAAGCTGCCGCCAGGGCCACGCGGAGAACAGCTTTCAGACAAACGCTAAATCAGCACTGGCATTTCGGGCAGTAATGAGTATTCCGCCCACCAATTCGTAAATGTGTGATAGGGATTTCGCAGCGCGGACACGGTCGGCCAGTTCTTTCAAAGACATAGCGACCGTGTTGCGCTTGCCCTTTGCGGCCAAACAAATCGCGTTGTGTGCGCGAAGCGCAAGCCCTTCAGCCAACACTTCCACAATGGCCGTATGCAGCCGTGACAGCTCATCCTGTGACAAAGAAGTTGCTGAACGGCGCGGATCCATTCCTGCCAGCCACAAGCTTTCGTCTGCGTCTGGGTTTCCCAAACCTGCCTACACGCGCTGATTCAGCAACACAGTTTAAGGATGACAGCAAGACGAATCGCCCCGAAGAACGGTTCCGCTGTCATCCTTGATTGCATGGATTGAGATTGCATGGATTGAATTCTATGTCAGGCAGTGACGCGTCCGCCTGCAATCATTCGGTACCCAGCTAAAAGCACAATGGATCCCAAAATTGCCGTGATCCATCCCGCAGAATAATCCGGCGATGCCCATAGCATTCTGCCGGCAAACGAACCGATCAACGCGCCAACCATACCAATGATGGCGGTGATGATGATTCCTCCTGGGTCTTTGCCTGGCATCAATAACTTGGCAATTGCGCCAACGACTAAACCAAATAAAACCTGACCAATTAGATGTCCCATAAATCCTCCCTGGGGTTCGTCGTCAATATTAGGCCCAGCCGGTATGACGACGCGACATCGTGTTTTTGCAAGATACAGCGTAGCCGGAGCAACGTATGTTTGCGCTTCACGCCTGTCTTGCAAATCGCTAAAGCTACCGTTTTCAGCTTCGCGTATGCCTCACCTGCAAGCGACGCGCCATCGCAGGAAGTAAATTCAAGGTTGTTGATTCAAGAAGGGTTGGAGAGCCAAAAAGATCGGTGAAAGGCAGAGTGTGGCTTCTAAGCAAAGACTTGGACGACCCGCGACCGTAAGGATTGAGAAGCAGTAGTGGCAAGCGATCTTCATGCCAGCATTTTTGTTTGCCTGCTCACTACTGCTGAATTGACGAACTGACGGGGTTTAAGCCTGCAATTCGCCCATTACCTTTAACAACGCGGTTTTGAATTTGGCCATCTCGTCTTTTGTGCCGACGCTAATGCGCGCATGCGTTGGCCAGGCGGGCCAGACGCGGCCAATATAAATCTTCTCTTTCTGCATGGCGTTGACCAGGCGGCGCGCGGGCATCTTGGCATTCAGCATGAAACAATTGCTGACCGAAGGAACGTATTCGATCTTGTTTTTTTCCAGGAACGAGAAAACGTCTTCGCGGATGTCTTTGATGATTTTGCGGCGTTCGGGCACCAGAGTTTTGACTTTCAAACTGGCCGTTGCGCCAACCATGCCGGTTAGCGGCAGCGCGCCCGCACCGTAATTTTTCAGCTTGCCAATCAAATCCGGTCGGCCAATTGCTGCGCCAGCGCGCAAACCAGCCATTCCGTAGAGCTTCGAAAACGTGCGCAAAATAATCACGTCTTTGTCCATCGCCACCCAGTCTGATCCGGTCACTTCATCGCTCAGGTGAATGTAGGCTTCATCCAGCAAGAGAATGGTGTCTTCCGGCTTGTTGGCGATGGCCCATTCAATGTCGGCGCGCGGCGTGATCGTTCCGGTCGGATTGTTCGGGTTGCAGATGTAAATCAATCCGGCTTTGCGTTCGGTGGCGGCTTTGACCATCGCTTTGACGTCGTGTGCATGTGTGGGTGTCAGTGGAACTTTAATGATTTTTGCGCCGATGAACTGCGCGGCGCGGCCTCCGGCTTCGTAACCGGGATCAGACATCACAAAGGGTTTTTCTTTCGACGTAAACGCCAGCACGGCACGATGCAGCGGATCGCTGGAACCCGGAAACGGCAACACGTATTCGGGGTCCAAGCCTTCCAGGTCGGCCAGCGTTTTGGCGAAATCGTCCGTCAATCCGTATTCATAACGCCCGCCTTTGGCGATGACTTTCGAAATGGCTTCGATGGCTTCCGGGCAAGGCCCAAGCGGGTTTTCGTTGGCGTTGATTTTGACGGCGTCTGCTGGAATGGGTCCGGTTTTGGAAAGCTGAGCCATTGCCAAATTCGCTTCGCCATAAAAAGGCAGCGCCGCGCCCGCCGTCATTAAGGCTGCCATTCGTCCGAAAGAACGACGGGAAAGTTTTTGCTCTGCGCGTTGTGGACTGGTCATAAGAGTTCCTCCGTGGTTGTGGGTGGTAAATCAAATGCGGCGCGGCCTGCTTGTTGTCAGCGGCCTAAGCGACGCGCGAATGGGTTGCCGGAACGGGATGAACCGGCGGGTGAACCAAAATCGAATTTCCTGTCAGACTGTTTGCCAAATTTCCTGTGTTGCGATTGATCGCCAACTCTTCGTCGCGCCGTATGACCGTGCCGATTTCGCTGAGCAAACCATCTCTTTCAAGGGACGCGAAAAGCCGCGCGTCCAGCCCGATCAAGTGCAGTTCACCATTTCGCTGCCGCTGCCTGGCCGCCAGTTGGCGCAAACAATCGGTCGCGGCGGAATCAATCGGTCCGGCTTCTGTTAAATCAAGCACCAGTGTTTTTGCGGTCACTTCGCGGAGCAGCTTGGTCAGCACTTTCTCGCTGGATGCGAAAAACAGAGGGCCGGTCAATCGGTAAATCTGCATTTCTGATTGCAGCGTGGCGCTTTCCGGAAAAGTGAAAATGGCCGAGGGTTCCTGCTTTGCTGGATCAGGAACTAAACATTCGATCTGTTCCAATCGGGTGGATTGCGCTGCGCGTTCGACAAACAACAACATCGCGATCAGCGAACCTATGCCAACACCCACAATCAAATCGCTAAAAACTACCAGCGCGAAGGTCAGCAAAAACAGCGCGGCGTCCGCGCGGTTTATGCGTTTTAGATTGCGAAACCGATCCAACCCGACCAGTTGCAAACCCACGGCGACAGTAACCGCTGCCAGAACAACCAATGGAATGTGGCTGATGATTTCGCGCAGCGGCAATAGAAATAACAGCAAAATAAAACTGTGGGCGAAAACCGACCAACGACTGACCGCGCCTGCTTTGGCGCTGGCAACGGTTCTGGCCAGCATCGCCACGCCCGGAGGCGCGCCAAAAAACGGACACGCCATATTGGCGATTCCCTGCGCGACCAGTTCGCGATTGAATTTCACTTCGCCGCGCATTTCGCTCATTCGGTCAGTGACGACCACGGTCAACAATTGATTGATCGTGATCAATCCCGCCAGCGTGAACGCCGGATAGATCAAATCGGAAAAGGCTGAAAAATCCAGAGTGCCCGCGCTGGGATGTGGAAAACTATCGGGCAATGCGCCAACACGCGGCAGATCCCAACCGAGCAGGGTTGTCGCGACTGATGCGGCGACAACAGCGACAAGCGACGCGGGAATATTCCGTTTCCACAACGGCAACAAAAACATCACGCCAATCACCAGCCCACTGATCCCCAAGGCATGAGGATCGCTATGACCGGCCATTCGAATAACGCTCCATAAGTCGTCAATCACACCCAGATCAAATCCGGCTGCGCCAGGCTTGACACCAAAAACGGCCTTCAGTTGCGATGCAACGATGATGACGCCCAAGCCGCTGGTGAAGGCTCCGATGACAGATTGCGGTAGGTAATGGAAAAAACGGCCCAGCCGAAGCGCGCCAATTACCAGCATGATCAAGCCGCTGAGCGCACCCGCAGCCAATGCTGCGCCGATGCCGTGGGTCTGCACCAATCCAGCCAGCACTGGAACAACCGTCGCCGACAATCCGCTGACGACGACCGGTGCATCCGAAATCATTCCCGAAAGCGCACCGCCAATGATCGAAGTGTACAAACCGGCTTCCGGACGCAAACCGATGGCAATTGAAAGCGCCATTCCGTACGGCACAGCAATCAACGCCGCTACAGTTCCGCCAAAAAAATCTCCGCGGCGCCGCGCCCAACTTTCAGGCGTGTTCCAGTTGGTTTTGGAATCAGACAATCGGCGGCGCAGTTGACCGTACAAATCATGATTGCCCGCTTGCAGTAAGCTGCGCGCACGATTGGCGGAGCCATCAATTTCCACTCCGCCAATCGCGCGCTCTGGTTTGGGTGCTTCTGTCATCATCAATTCGGTCAAGTTGAATGTCAGGCACTCAGAGCGCCGTTTTCAGACGGTTAAACCACTTCACGTCAAAGCACGTCTGAAACCGGCACTCTGAACACCACTTGGTCGGCGTTACCACATCAGGCGCAAGCTCAACTGCACCACGCGGGCGAAATTGGCCTGGGCTGTGATTTTGCCGAAGCTGGAACTTCCGAACGTCGTGTTGGGCGCTCGGAAAACAGGAGTGTTTAATGCGTTGATTGCCTCCACGCGAAACTGGGCTTTGAACGATTCGAAAATCGTCGTGTCTTTCGTCAAACCGATGTCCCAGTTCTTCTGTCCCGGACCACGGACATCCAGGGAGCGGGTAAGCGTGCCGAAGGTGCTGGCCGCTGCCGCCGTAAAAGCAGCCGCATTGAAATATCCGCCATCAGCGGCGTTCGGCGACAGAGCGCGCTGCAACGCGTTGTCAGCCAGCACTTCCGCACCAGCAACCAGGTTGGGGCGCTGGCCGCTGCTGTAAGCGTTCGTATTGTTGTTCGATTGCGTGATCGAAAGCGGATACCCGCTTTGCATCTGGCCGATAAAATTGATCTGCCAGCCACCGACCAGCCTGTCCACCAAACCGCCCTTGTCCAGCAACGATTTGCCTTTGCCAAACGGCAATTCCCAACTGCCGCTGACCAGGAAGCGGTGCGTCAGGTCAATCGAAGCCAAGCCGTATTCCGGTGTCAGGTTGTAAATGTTGGTCGCAAAGCCGGAAGTGCCCGCGTAAAAATTCCCTTGGCCAATGATGTTGTCCTTCATTTCGCTGTAGGTGTACGAGGTCAGAAAGCTGACGCCTTTGCTCAGCCGTTTCTGCCCCTTGGCCGTAAACGAATTGTAGAAGGATTTTCCGGCGCTGGCTCCGTGAACGAAAATGTCACCGAACTGCGGGAACGGGCGCAGCAACTGGCGTTTCTGGATTGTCGCACCGCTCAACGCGCCGGTCGTGATGATGCCGAAAAACGGGTTCGCCACGTTCGTCAGCAAATTCGGATCCGTCAGTTTGTCAGCGGACAACTGATTGATGTTGAAGGTTGCATCGTTGATGCCGCCAATTTGCAGCTTCGTGCCTTTACTGCCGATGTAGCTCAACGTGGTTGTGATGCCAAACGGAAGTTCGCGCTGCACGTCCAACGAAAACTGCTGAACATACGCCGCATCACGATCTTGATCTACGTAATGAATCACATCGCCGACGTTGGTCAGCAGTCCAAGCGAATTGCCAATGGGTTTGTTCAGGCCATTCGGGAAAGGATTGGCAAACGTTGCTCCGGGCGAAACTGTCGTGATTGCCGAAAAGCCCAGCGCTCCTAAACCCGTGATGGAAAAGTTGAAGATGGGCGGCGCATAGAAAATTCCGTATCCGCCACGGATTGTCATTTTGTCGTTCAGCGCGTAAGCAAAGCCAACACGCGGCGCAAATTTATGAAACGTGTCGGTTTGCGCAGTCGGCGCACCGTTCACTCCGGCGTACAGCAATCCGCCTTTCAAATCCATTCCTGGCACTTTCAGTGGGCTGGCTGCCGTCCGGTCAAAACCGACAGTGAAAAAATCATTGCGTTCTTTCAATCCGGTTTCGATTTCGTACCGCAAACCGGCATTGATCGTCAGCTTGGAAGTGATGCGGTAATCATCCTGCAAATACACCGCGCCGTAATCCAAATAGGCTTCCAGCGGCGCGGCGATTTGCGCCGTGTTCTGGCGCGTAAAATCCAGCCGTCCCAGCAGCATGCTCGCCACGGCATTGCCGGTTTCATTGCTATTGAAATTGAATGTGCCGCTGGCCTGGCCGTATTCGGTGAAATCAATTGCCATTCGCCGGTAATCGGCGCCGACTTTCACACTATGTTTGCCAATCAGCTTTGACACGCTGCCCAACAAATTGTGCGAGTAATAAAACTGGTCAGAAGGCGCAGCGGAACCAAACGCCGCGTTCGACGGGCCATAGGCGTTGCCGACTACGTTAACGCGCGGGAATTTTTTGAAATTGATGTCTTTGACAAAGCTGTTGGCAAACCCAAGCTGCGCCGGATCGAAGCCCGCGCTGATCGTCGTCGTGTTGTCTGAGAATGCGTTGTAGCCGTACCGCAAACTCAACACGGTCGTCGGCGACAAGGAAATGATGTTGTTAAATGCCAGCGCATGCACATTGCGGAATAGCAGATAGCCGTTCGGATTCGCGATGTTGCCGTAATAATCGGCTTCGGGTTCGCGGCTGCCGTAATGCGCGTAAAAGCCGCTCATTTTCCAGTTTTCAGTCAACGAATGATCCAGCTTAAACGTTTGCTGGTCGGCGCGATCTTTCAGCGTCGAAGTTACAGATGTGTTGTTCAAATAACCTGAACCGTTTGGTAGGGGGAAAAAGCTGACCAGTTTTGCGCCGACCGGATCAATGCGATTTGCCGGAATGATGTTTCCGGCAAACTGTTGCCCTGTCAGCGGGTCTCGTAAAACCAAATTTGGCGTTTGCGAAAAATCCCCTGAGCGTTCTTTCGCAGTTGGCAGCGTGAAGGTTTCACTCAGGAACGTGCTCATCCGGTAACCTTCAAAAGAAGACCAAAAAAACGTCTTGTCTTTGCCGTCATATAGCCACGGCAATTTCACCGCTCCGCCAAGCGAACCGCCGTACAACTTGTAAGGCGCATTTGGCTTGGCAATGCCACGACGATTGTTGAAAAAGTTGTTGGCTTGCATTGCTGAGGGGCGAATGAAGCCGAAAGCCGAACCGTGCAGATCATTGCTGCCCGAACGCGCAGAGGTATTGAAAAAGCCGCCGCCGGTTCGTCCCGCTTCGGCGTCGTAAGTGTTGACCTGAACTTTTACTTCCTGCACGGCTTCCAGGCTGGGAATAATCACCGCGCGGTTGCGAAGGTCTGTGATCGGCACGCCGTCAATAATGTAGTTGTTGCCGCGAACAGGC
Organism: uncultured Heliomicrobium sp.; assembly: GCA_964383955.1. Classification (GTDB taxonomy): domain Bacteria; phylum Acidobacteriota; class Blastocatellia; order RBC074; family RBC074; genus RBC074. The sequence goes on from CAYLJQ010000011.1 coordinate 28,777, forward strand.
CCGCCACCCAGCGAAATTGCCGAAGAGCCGGTTTGATCCTGTTGCCGGTTAAACGTTGGATTGCCGACCGGAATGACAGTCGGCGTGATCGCGGAAATTGCGAATGGGTTGCGGCCTGAATTCGGCAGATCATCTAGAAGCTGTTTGCTGATGACTGTTCCCGTCGAAGCCGTCGCCGTTTCCATCAACGGCACATCGCCCGTAATGACAACGGTTTCAGCCACGTTCCCCAGTTCCATCGCCAGGTCAAGCGTCAATTGTTGCTGGGTTTCGACCAGAACACTGGGGCGCTCCAGCTTCTTGAAGCCGTTCTGGACAGCTTCGATTTTGTATGTTCCCGGATCAACGCGTTCGAAAAAATATTCGCCAGAACCGTTTGTCACCGTGGTTCGAGAAACGTTTGTTGCGGTATTGATCAACGTCAGCGTGACGTTGGGCAGCACATTACCCGTGCCGTCGTGCAACGATCCGCGCAACGCACCTTGATAGGATTGTGCCAATACTGTGGACAATACGCAGAACATTGCCATTGTCAGGAAAAGAGATCGAAGAGCATTTTTTTTCAGACTTGGGTGAACAGCGAAAGCAAATGTTTTGCTCGCGGAAAATGTTTTTGCTAGCATTCGCGTCGCTCCTTTCTGGGTAAAAGTCAGTTGGAGTTTGGAGAACCCCGCAGGCCGCCAAGCTAAGCGGGGTTTTCCTTTTTCTACTTCGCTATGAAACCGACTTGGCTTCAAGCGACCAATGGTTCTCAATGTAAAACAATCAGCTAATCCATAAGAGTTGGATTTTGCGCATAGCTGCTCTTACAGCTCCGCCATGACCTGGAATTGCTTTGTGCATTTGATGTGCCAAGACAAGACCATCATTTGGGCAGACACCCGCACCTGCCGAAACTCATTAAGCAGTAAG
>CAYLJQ010000012.1:0-29383 GCA_964383955.1 uncultured Heliomicrobium sp.
TAGTGTCTGGCAAGCATTGCGTTGTGTAGCTTTGTTCTTCCCCCTGTAATTCTTTCGTAATAATTATTTGGAAACTCGCACTGATCAACAGGCAAAGAACCTGATTAGGTTATTCGTCTGTTAGCGCAGCTTGCTTAAAGGGGGAATCAATGAAAGCGCAAAGAGTTGCTCGCTTCGGCTTCATGCTGGTTGTCATCTTAACGATGGCGGGTGTCGGTTTGGCAGTCTTCTTTCGTCAGGATTCGGTCAAGGCTGCTATGCAAGAAGAGGTTTGGCAGGAATTGACCGCTGAGTCTAGTGATCAGTTGTTACGGCAACTTCCTGCGGCGGCGTCCGGACAAAGAAAGTTTTTTCGGTTGAATGGTGAAGCGCTGAAAAGGATTTTGGACAGCGCACCCATGGAAAAAAGCCTAGAACTTTCCGAAAGCCAGACGATACTGCCGTTGCCCATGCCTGACGGCAGATTGATGCGGTTTCGCATTCAGGAATCGCAAATTTTAGAATCGCCGCTGACGATTCAATATCCGGATATTAAAAGTTTTCGTGGACAGGGAATTGACGATCCAGCGGCGACAATGCGCGCAAGCTGGTCTTCGTTGGGATTTCACGCACTGACGTTGAATGACGGTGGCGCAGACACAATTCTGCCCATTGGAAGTGACACGACTCTTTATGCCAGTTCAAACGGCCAGGAACTGACGGACAAGCTCCGCTGCGAAGTGGACGAAAGCCTGGTGGTTTACCGCGAACAAAACGCAGTGCAGGCTCCTGCTTCACCGGTCGGCACGACGTTGCGCACGTATCGAATTGCGATTGCGGCAACCTCGGAATACAGCGCGCAATTTGGCGGCGGAAATGTGGGACAGACAATTGCTTCGATTAACGTCTGGCTGAATTCGGTCAATGCAATCTACGAACGCGAACTATCTGTCCGGCTGAATCTGGTCGGCAACAACAGCCAGGTCGTTTACACAGCGGAACCCGATCCGTTCTCGAACAGTGATCCAAATGCGATGCTGGCTCAGGTCAGGTCAACCTTGCGTGATCAAATCGGAACGGCCAATTACGATTTGGGGCACGTATTTGGGACCGGTGGCTCCGGTTTGGCATACATTGGTGTCGTTTGCTCATCCGGTGGTGATGGCAACGGAGCCTTCAAGGGCGGCGGCGTCAGTTTGATGGGCGGCACGGCTGGCAATGCCACTTACGTTGGATTGTGGGCGCATGAAGTCGGGCATCAATTTGGCGCAGATCATAGCTTCAACGGCACCACAGGATTTTGCGGTGTGATAGGCGGCCGGAACGCGAATTCCGCGTACGAATCAGGCGCTGGAATGACGCTAATGTCCTATGCCGGAGTATGCGACACAGACAACATCGGTTTATCCCGCGACCTGCGGTTTCATGGAAAAAGCTTTGATTCGATTACCAACTACCTGGCGAATAATGGCGGCTGTGCGCAGACCAGTGCGACCGGCAATAACATTCCGACGGTGAACGGTGGCGGCGATTTCACCATTCCCAAAAACACTCCGTTTACGTTGACGGCATCCGGCAACGACGCGGATGCGGGAGATGTCGCAAACCTGCGGTATGTCTGGGAGCAATACGATGCGGGCGGCGCCGGTTATGCAAACCCGCCCTATGACGACAGCGGGGACTCATCGGCTTCCACGCGCCCCATCTTTCGCCCGTTTTCGATCCTGGCTTCGCCTTCCAGAACCTTTCCCAGCCTGACTTATATTTTGAACAATGCGAACAATCCGCCGGATTTCGATACCAGCGGATATCGCACCGCGGAAGAATTGCCGCGCATCGGACGCACGCTCAACTTTCGCGTCACTTTGCGTGATCAGCGGGGCGGAGTGAATTATGACGATGTCCAACTACAAGTCGCGGGCAATGCCGGCCCATTCACCGTTACCGCCCCGGAAACGTCGGCGTTTTGGGTGGGCGGGACAAATCAAACCGTAACCTGGAACGTGTCGGGCACAAACGCCGCGCCAGTGAATTGCGCAAACGTCAAAATTTCGCTTTCGACGGACGGCGGCAACACATTTCCGATTGTCGTTTTAGCCAGCACTCCGAACGACGGCAGCCAGACAATTGTCGTTCCGGCTGGGTTTAATTCCTCTGCGGCACGCATCAAGGTTGAAGCCGTAGGCAATGTCTTTTTCGATGTTTCCGGGGTGAATTTCACATTGCAACCCGGAAGTTGCAGCTATTTGATCAATCCGGCCTTCCAGAACGTTTCGGGGGCAGGCGGCACGGGCACGGCAGACGTAACGGCTCCTGTTGGTTGCGCCTGGACCGCGACCAGCAATGTCGGTTGGGTGACGATCAACAGCGGAGCATCGGGCAGTGGCAACGGCACGGTTGCTTTCACGGTTTCAGCAAATCCCGGTTCGGCAAGAAACGGAACGCTGACCATTGCCGGACAAACTTTCACGGTCATGCAAGGCGGCAATTGCCCGGCGATTTCGCTCAACCCGTCAACGCTTTCGAATGGCCCGGCTGGCACGGCGTATCCTTCGACAACGATTACGGCTGCTGGCGGCGTTGCGCCTTACGCGTTTACTTTTACGGGCACGCTTCCGCCCGGATTGAATTTGTCTGCGGGCGGCGTGCTCAGCGGGACTCCGACCGCCGCTGGGACTTATGCCTTTACGATTCAGGCGGCGGATATTAACGGCTGCACCGGTTCGCGCGCCTATTCGGTAACAATCAGTCCGGTTGGATTGCAGTTTTATCCATTGCCGAAACCGATTCGCTTGCTGGACACGCGCGCAGGGCAATCGGGATGCGACACGCCAGGAGCGCCGCTGGCCGGAGGAACGGATCGCACACAGCTTGCGCGACGGACTTGCGACGGTGTGACGATTCCGGCCAATGCGCTGGCGATTACCGGAAACATCACTCCAATTCCAAATGCGACCGGGTTTCTGACACTTTTCCCCAGCAATGCCAGCAGGCCCATGGTGGCCAACGCGAACTTCACTTCCGGAAAGATCGTCAACAATGTGTACACGGTCGGACTGGGGCCGGATGGTTCATTCAAGATTTATGCTTCGACAACCACGGATGTCGTCGTGGATGTCAGTGGATATTTTGCGCCGCCTGACGCCGAAGGCTTGTATTTCCATCCGCTGCCGACGCCGATTCGATTGCTGGAAACAAGGCAAGGGCAACCCGGTTGCAGCAATCCGGGAGCGCCGCTGGCCGCAGGCAGCACGCGAACGCAGCCTGGCCAGATGACTTGCAGCGGAGTGACAATTCCCAGTGCCGCGCAGGCGCTGGTCGGCAATGCGACCGTTGTCGGCCCGGCAGGGCAAGGCTTTATTACGCTGTTTCCAAGCGATGCCCCGCAGCCAATGGTTGCCAGTGGAAATTACACGGCAGGCAGTGTGGTGAATACGCCGTTTACGGTTGGATTGGGAGCGGATGGAGCATTCAAGATTTTCACCACGCAAACGACCGAAATGGTAATTGACGTGCTGGGGTATTACAGCCCCGAAGCGTCAGATGTGAATGGCGCGGGAAATTTGTTTTACTCGCTGGGCACACCGGTCCGCTTGCTGGATTCTCGTATGGGCGCAGCCGCTTGTTACACGCCTGACGCGCCATTTACTGGCGGAGTGGAATATGTGCAGCAAGCAGGTGGAACTTGTTCCGGTCAGACGATTCCGTCAAGCGCATCGGCAGTGTTGGGGAACGTTACGGCAGTAAATCCTCCGGCAGGATTCCTGACCCTGTGGCCCAGCAATATCTCGCGTCCGTTTACTGCAACTTCGAACTTTACCGCAGGGCAGACTGCGAACCGGCATTTTATTGTCGGGCTTGGGCCTGACAATGCTTTTAGGTTGTATGTGTCCGCAACAACGGAGATGGTCATTGACCTGTCCGGGTATTTCGCGCCGTAAGAATGGCGTTAATGCTCAAGGCCCACGCGTCGCAGCAGTCCGGCAAAGCGTGGGTCTTGGCGCATTAAATCGAACATTTGATCGGTCTTCAGCCCGCGAATGATTGGGGAGCCTTCTTCAATGGATTTTTCCGCCCACTCAAACGCCTTGTCCATATCCCCAAACGAAGCGTAGAGGGTAATGAAAACAGAAGCAGACACTGGGTGATCCTTTGCCATTTCCTGAAGCTCTGCAAGATAGCGTCTGGCCTGGTCAGGTTTGCCTGTCTCTGCGTAAAACGAACCGAGCAACGAAACGATGTCGGGGCTGTTTGGCGCAATTTGCTTTGCTTTCTGAAATTCAGCCAAAGCTTCATCAAAACGTTTGAGCTTGAAATAACAAAGCCCCAGATAGATGCGGGCTGTTGCAAAGTTCGGTTCCAATTCCAGGGTTTGCGTCAATGAGGCAACCGCTTCCTGATAACGGCGGGCACGGTAAAAAATATTGCCTACGTGTGTGTTGGTTGCAGGGGAAAGGAAATCCAGACCCTGGGCGCGTTTTACTTCGCGCAGCGATTCGTCAAACCGCCCTTCAGTCGCCAGCAAGGTTGAATACCAGTGATGTGCGTTGGCGTAATTCGGTCTGAGCGAAATCGCGGTTTTGAATTCGGCTTCGGCTGTTGACCAGTCCCAACTGTAATCCGTCAGAATCTTGCCCAAAGACGCGTGGGCTTCCGCCAACTGCGGGTCCAAACTCAGCGCTTTTTCGGCTGCCTCGCGGGCTTTGGGATATGCTTCCTGCGGCATCATTTGGCGGTAACTGCCCAGGGTCGAATAGGCATCGGCAATGCCGACGTATGCCAGCGCATAGTTCGGGTCCAGCTTGATGGCATCCTGAAACAAGGCGATGGCTTTTTGCGTGGATTCAGGGTTTCGTTTCTTCCACAACTGCTGCCCGATGCTGTACAGCCGATACGCTTCGCTGTTTTGCGTGCGTTGTTTGACGGTTTGCGCAGGCTGAACGCCGGTCATTTGCTGTCGAAATGTAATGGCAAGTTCATCTGAAATTACCTGCTGAATGGCCAAAATACCATCCAGTTTCCCTTCGTACTTTTCCCCCCACAACCGCTCTCCGTCCACAGTGCGAATGATTTCGATTTCAACGATGAATTGATTGTCACGACGCTTCACCAGTCCGGCAATTACAGCGTCCGCTTTCAAGGATTTTCCCGCCTGAAGCAGATCAATCTCACGGCCTTTGTACGCCAAAACCATGCTTGCGGGTCTGACGGTCAAGGCTGGCAGTTGAGACAAACCGTCAATCAAGCTTTCCGTGATGCTGTCGGGCAGGTAATCCAATTGCGGGTCGCCGATTTGGTTGACGAGAGGCAGAACAGCGACTGATTCAATCTTTTTTCCCGAAGGCGAGAGTTTCCACCAAACCAGCAGCGCAATGATGGCCAGCAACCCCAATGTCACAGCCGCCTTTCCATAACGATTTAAGTTTGTCAGCCGCGCGAACATCGAATCGGGCGAAGTCTTGCGTCCGGAGTTTTGATCGGTGGCGGCAATGGTTGTCAGATTGTGCGCCGAGCGCGTGGCAAAGGTCGTTTGCTGGCTGGCGTCTTTGATCGTCCCGACAGTCATCGCCAGAATCTCATCACTGCTGGTTGAACGCCCTTTCAGCTTGGCTGAAAATTCCAGATCTTCTTTCAACTGTTTCAACGCATCGCTGATTTCGCGCGCTGACTGGTAACGCTCTTCGACCGATTTGGACAAACATCGGTTGATGATCTGTTGCAACGCGGCTGGCAGCTTTGGCGAATAGCGGTCCAGCGGCCTGGGTTCGCCTAGCAGCAGAGCAGCCAGCACATCAGCAGTGGTTTCGCCTGTAAACGGTGCTTGCCCAGTCAGCAATTCGTACATCACCACGCCCAAGCTGAACAAGTCGCTGCGTGCGTCAACGTCCAATCCCCGCGCTTGTTCAGGTGACATATAACTGGCCGTTCCCATCACCATGCCGGGCTGAGTCGTTAAGCGTTGGGTGCTGGCTTCTTTCCTGGAACGCGAATCCTGTTCGATCAATTTGGCCAAGCCAAAATCCAGCACCTTCACGATGCCGTCCTGGCGCAGCATGATGTTTTCCGGCTTGATGTCGCGGTGAATGATCCCGGCTTCATGCGCGGAAGTCAGCGCGGCGCAAGTTTGAATCAAAACATCCAGCGCCTGGCTTAGCGGCATTCCGCCGCTTTTGCCTTTTTCGCGCAGCGTTTGCCCGTCCACGAATTCAGCGGCGATGAAGTGTTCGCCGTGTTCAGGAACGGTTTGCCCGACTTCGAAAATCGTGATGATGTTCGGATGATTGAGGGCGGAAACAGCACGCGCTTCTCGCTGAAACCGGCGAACGCGGGCCGCGTCTTTGGTCAATTTTTCCAGCAACAGTTTCAGCGCAACCTGCCGGCCCAGCCGCGTGTCGTTGGCCAGGTAAACGATGCCCATGCCTCCGCGACCGATTTCCCGAATCAACTGGTAATGGCCCAGCGTGGAGTCGGTGCGGACTTCTTCTTTCCGAAGCCAATCGGCGGCGATTTCTGCCGGAGGCGTTTCAATGAAGCTTTCCGACTGGCCGTGAAATTTCAGCAGCGATTCGACTTCGCGGCGCAATTCGTCATCACCGTTTGTCGCTTCCGCAAGAAACGCAAGGCGGTCGGCGGGCAGGCGCTCCAAAACTTCATTCAACAACCGGTCAATTTGCTGCCAGCGTTCGGGTGTCATTTGGTTTGTTCAGGGAAATCCGGAGAAGACCCGCTTTCTACCGGTCGCGGTACTGAATCGGTTCGGCTAAGTTCGCGCAACAGCCAGGCTTTGGCGGTTTCCCAGTCGCGCGAAACGGTGGCAGTGGAAATGCTGAGCGCTTCCGCGACTTCATCGCCGGTTAATCCACCGAAATAGCGCATTTCGACAATCTGGCTTTTGCGCGGATCGAGCTTCGCCAGTTCTTGTAAGGCGTCATCCAGCGCGATCAATTCCGCCGCGCGGTCTTCGGCCAAAGTCGCGGCTTCGTCCAGAGAAACCTGCTGGGCAGCTCCGCCGCGTTTTTGGTAATTCCGGCTGCGCGCGTGATCCACCAGAATGCGCCGCATTGCCTGCGCCGCCAGCCCAAAAAAATGCGAGCGGTTTTGCCAGGCGATGTTTTCATGATCCACCAAGCGCAGATAGGCTTCGTTGACCAGCGCCGAAGTTTGCAGTGTGTGGCCTTTGCGTTCGTTGCGCATGTAGTAGTTGGCCATGCGCCGCAGTTCCTCATAAACCAGCGGCATCAACCGGTCCAGAGCTTCCTGGTCGCCGTTGCGCCAGTCCAACAATAATTTGGTGATGTTTTGAGAAGAGGAATTCATCCGGTCGCCACAATCCTGTCTGTTCAGTGGAAGATCAGCGTCAACAGGCGCGGATTATAGCCCCAATTCCTGCCTGAAAAAAATTTCAGCGGGCGTGATGAAACCGGCCAAGGTTTCCCGCCTTTCCCATCGAGCGGCAAGTAACACCTGCCTTGAGGCCAGGGACGGGACTTTGTTTGCTGCGGCTGGAAACGAATAACCAAAGAACGCGCTCCGTGTGGTTGAGCCGTTCACGAAGGAAAAGGAGAAGGATCATGAAAACTCGAACTATATCCAGGGCACGTCTGGCTTTATCTGCCATTGTGCTGTGCGCGCTGGCGCTTAGCGTGCGATTTATCATCAATCAACCGGCTTCCGCGCAACAGCAGGAAGATGCCAATCGTTTGGCCGCGCGAACGCCGGCAGCGACAACCCAACCGAGTAGAACCCTTGACGACAGGTTTGCGGATGTCGCCCGGCTGGTTCCGTCGTTTGGCGGATTTTTCCTTGGCGAAGACGGCAGGTTGAATGTTTATCTGCTCAACACGAATCATTTGCCCGAAGCAATGCAGGCCATCGTTGCCGTGTTCGGACGCGAAGCTTTGCCCATTGACAACCCGGTCGCTTTGCAGGGGCGCTACAACTTTACACAGCTCAAAGCCTGGCACGACGCGCATCAGCGCGGGACGTTAACCATTCCTGGCGTTTCTTTCACGGACATTGACGAAATGAACAACCGCTTGGAAATCGGCGTCACCAGTTTCAATGCAAAGATGGAAGTCCGGCAGGCGCTGAACCGTCTGGGCATTTCAGAAGAAGCGGCCAACATTTCCGAAGTCGCTCCGATGCAAGAGATGCAGACTCTGCAAAGTAAATGGCGTCCAATTGCGGGTGGTATTCAGATAAAACGAAGCGGTCAAGCAGGTTCCTGCACTTTGGGTTTTTTGGGTATTGTGCAGAAAAAAGCCGGGTTTATTACAAACTCTCACTGCACGAACATTTTTGGCTTGAATGATTCTGTCGTGATTACTCAAGCAAGCAACAGCAACAGCAATCGCATCGGCGTTGAATTGTTCGATCCAGCTTTGTGGACGGGCGGTCCTTGCCCATCGGGAAGACTGTGCCGCCAAAGTGATGCCACCTTCATTGCGCGTGATGAAGGCGTTGATCCACCCAATCCCCTGGTTGACGGCGATTTCGGCTATTTGCTGATTGCAGACAAACCCGATGACGGTGTGCCGCAGAAATACAAAATCACCAGCCGCGCTGAATTTTCCATCGCAGGCGAATATGTTGAAAAGGTTGGCAGATCAAGCGGCAGAACCAAAGGCAAAATCACCAACACCTGTACAAATTCAAACCCGGTTAATCCAAATGGAGTTGATACAGGGCGAACGATGATTTGCCAGAATCAAGTGAATGGCATTTCGATAGGCGGTGACAGCGGCGCGCCGGTTTTCAGCCTGGAAACATGGCCCGGCGGTTCCACTGGTGTCAGACTGCACGGCATTCTTTGGGGCGGCACTGGTCAGGGCAATAATCAAACGTTCAGTTACAGCGGTCTTTGGTACGTGGATCAGGATCTGCAGTCTGCCGGTGCGGGGAAGTTGAAGGTTTTTGACGGTGACAATCCCAGCAGCGTTCCGATGGTCAAAATCCGCAAGCCGTCGAACAACAACATCGTCGGACTAGGTGGAGACAACGTTGTGAGTTTTGAGGCCGATGCGGTGGATTACGAAGACAATGACCTGCATTTTGAATGGGTTTCGAATGTGGAAGGAACGCTTGGATTCGCCAAAAAAATTCCTTTCACCTTCACAACTCCCGGTCAGCGTCTGATTACGGTGACGGTTACGGACGACGAAGGCTTGACCAAAAAGGATATGATCACGATCACCGTCGAACCGAACACGCCGCCGAAAGTGAAGATTCTGACTCCGGAAGCGAACAAGCAACTTTTCACCGGAATTACCTATAACTTCACAGGGGAATCCAACGATCCCAATGAAACGGGCGGTGTGTTGCCGTGCAGCAGTCTTGCCTGGATGTACAAGAAAGTTGGTTCTCCAGCCACGGTTGCGATTGGAAATGGTTGTAGTGTTCAAGCTAAGTTTCAGAGCACTGGCGATTACACCATTACGCTGAAGGGAACGGATTCGCACGGCGGTTCCAGCACAACTTCCGTCAACATCAAACTGGTGGCACCACCAGCCAGCGGGCCGCCCGTTGTGACGCTGATCAGTCCGCTGGATCAAAGCATGTTGTATGGCGATGTGGCGTTTACGCTGAAAGGGATTGCTTACGATCCCGATGGCAAAAGCCCGCTGACGTATCAATGGGCAATCAATGACAATGGCAATTACAAGGTGTTTGCAACTGGAACGGCAAACAACAACCAGCAGTTCAACACCGTGTGGACTCCAAATCTGACTATCCCGCATGGTTGCAAGACGTATCAAGTGACCTTGACGCTGACTGTGACTGATGCGGATGGCCAAAAATCAAACATACAGAGAATCCTCTTTATCAACTATGGCCCGTGCTAAAGAACTGGAGATTGAAGAGGCGAGAGGCTTCTTCTAACTTCTGATGCTCTTGAATGCCGCGAATGAACCTCAAGCGAGACGTTTGGTGTTCATTCGCGGCTAACTTTTACAGCCGCGGCATTTGCATTGACGCGCTTTCCGCCGCTTCTGTACACTCCGCGCCGCCCAACCAACAAGTTATGGCAGTGATAAAAATGTAAGGCTGCTGTTCCTTGCCGCATAGCGGCAGCTGAATTTAGCTGTGGGTTTTCAACCCACGGAAAGTCAGTGGGTGATCGTTGTGTCGCGTCAGCGACGCTTGACTTCAGGCGTCGCTGACGCGACGCAATAGCATTTTCGCCGTCTTCCCGGCGTTGAAAACGCCGGGCTAAACTCAAATCGTCGCTAACGCGACTGCAAATTTGGCCTTACATTTTTATCACTACCCCAGTTATTTGACTGAATAGGTTTTCGCGAAAAACTGCCCCGCCCTCGCCAGATTCAATCCCCATTTGATTTCAGGAGGCGTTCGGTGATCTTTACACACACTCGCTCTTTCACACGGTTTGTGTTTCTAAGCCGGTTTGCTCTGCCGCTGCTAGGTTTTGTTTTCCTGCTGTTGCCGCTTTGGCAACACGCATGGACAGCCGCCAGGCCATCACAAAACAACGATTCGATCCTGCTGAATGCAGGTTCGATTGACACGTCGCGCCCACCGGCTCGATTGGCAGTTGACGGTGGAAAACGATTGCGGCTGATTCAATTTGCCGGAGCCATTCAGCCCGAATGGCACAAAGCCTTGCTGGCTTCGGGTGCGGAAATCGTCAATTACGTGCCCAACAATTCCTATCTGATTTACGCCGATGCGGAAAGCGTTGAGAGCTTGCAGAACAGCCAGGTTGCGGTTCAGTGGTTGGGCGATTACCTGCCAACAATGAAAATTTCGCCAAGCGCCGCAGCCTTCCCCGCCAGCGCCGACCTGAAAGACAATCTGTACGCAGTTCAATTGGTTGCAGATGCCGAAACGAACCAAGCGACATTCGACTTCCTGAATCAAATCCAGCTTGCGCCCGCAAAGCAGCAAACGCGCATTGCGCATTTCGTCAATTTGATTGTCGCGTTGGCACCAATGGCGGTCGCACAAATCGCAGAGCGCGAAGACGTCATTTCCATCACGCGCTACAAAGTGCCTCGCCGGTTGGACGAACGGCAAACACAAATCCTGGCCGGAAACCTGAACGGTACCCAGCCAGCGCCGGGCGATTATCTGGCGTACCTTGCCGCAAAAGGGTTCACGCAAGCTCAATTCACAGCATCGAATTTCGCCATCAACATTTCAGACAGCGGCATTGATAATGCGACCGCTTCGCCAAACCATTTCGGGCTATACCTGAGTGGTAACACGGCCAATCCAAGCCGCGTTGCGTACAACCGCATGATCGGAACTCCCAGCGGACCGGGCAGCACGACGACAGGTTGTGACGGGCACGGCACGATCAATGCGCACATCATCGCCGGGTTTATTCCGATCGGACCGCCGTTCAATGCCTTTCCGCATGTTGACGCTTCGGGCTTTCGGTATGGGCTTGGCGTCGTTCCGTTTGTCAAAGTCGGCTCTTCCGTCATCTTCGACAATTCGACAAACTTTTTGGGCGATTACACCTTTCCGGATTTCGTAGAGCTGGAATCGAAGGCGTACAACGACCGCGCGCGGATTTCTTCCAACAGTTGGGGCGGAAACACCAACGGCGAATACAACTTTGACGCGCAAATTTACGATTACCTGACGCGCGATGCTCAGCCCGACAACGCTCCGTTTCCAGCCGCAGGCAATCAGGAACTCGTGACAATTTTCGCGGCGGGAAATTCCGGGCCGATGGCGACAACGGTTGCGCCGCCCGCTTCGGCAAAAAACACTTTGTCAGTGGGAGCTTCGGAAAGCGTCAATCAATTCGGCGGCCCGGACAAATGCACCACCGCCGACAGCGAAGCCGACAGCGCCAATGACCTTTCCATTTTTACCAGCCGAGGACCGACGATAGACGGTCGCCGCAAACCGGAAATCGTTGCGCCAGGTACGCACGTCACCGGCGGCGTGCTGCAAATTCCGAATCCGCCCGCCAACGGCCAAGCCGAAGCTTGTTTCATCGGTCAGGCGGTTTGCGGCGGCCCGCCGACTAGCCCGAACTTTTTCCCGCCAGGCCAGCAGTTTTATACGGCTTCGTCAGGAACCAGCCATTCAACACCCGCAGTTTCAGGAGCCGCCGCGTTGGCCAGGCAGCGATTCATCAACGAAGGTTTGGCCGTGCCTTCACCCGCAATGACCAAAGCCGCGCTGGTTAATTCGGCTCGGTACCTGACCGGAACCGACGGCAACGACAATTTATGGTCGAACGTGCAGGGAATGGGCGCGGTCAATCTGAATTCGTTTTTTGAACTGTTCACCCTGCCAACGTTGCTGCGCGATCAAGACCCGGTAGATGTATTCACCGCTTCGGGACAGGTGCGAACGATCAATGGAACCGTCAGCAATTTGTCAAAACCCTTTCGCGTGACCTTGGCCTGGACGGATGCGCCGGGGTCAACGACGGGTTCGGCGTGGGTGAACAATCTTGATTTGGAAGTCACCATCGGCGGGCAAACCTATCGCGGCAACCATTTCAGCGGAGCATTTTCGACGCCGGGCGGCACAGCGGACGACAAAAACAATCTGGAAAGCGTCTTGCTTCCGGCTGGCGTTTCCGGCGCCTTCACCGTGCGAATCATTGCTACGAACATTGCTGGCGACGGATTGCCGGGTAATGCTTCATTGCTGGATCAGGATTACGCGCTTGTGGTGTTCAACATGGCTGAAGCCTTGCAGCCGATTGTGGACGCCGCAGGTGGAGGCGTGGCCATTGAAACCTGTTTGCCCGGAAACGGCGCGATTGATCCTGGCGAAAATGTGACGGTCAACTTCACGCTGAAAAACATTGGCCGTTCGGCGACGACGAATCTGACGGCGACGCTGCTTTCCGGCGGAGGCGTCATCAATCCCAGTTCACCGCAAAATTACGGAGCGATTCCGCCAACCGGTGGGACGGCCACGCGTGCGTTCAGCTTCCGCGCCAGCGGCGCGTGCGGCGGACAGCTTTCCGCGACGATGCAACTGCAGGATGGCGCAGCTTCGCTGGGTTCGGTGGTCTTCACCTTCACGCTTGGCGCGGTGCAGATTCAGAACCAGACGTTTAGCAATTCGGCTTCAATCAGCGTTCCTGCGTTTGGAGCATCGAATCCGTATGCTTCAACAATCAACGTCGCCGGAATGAACGGCGTGGTGACTAAAGTCACCGTCACGATCAACGGTATCGCCCATACAAGCCCTGACGATTTTGACATTTTGCTTTCGTCGCCGGACGGACGGCGAATGTTGTTGATGTCCGACGTGGGCGGAGGCAATGATATTTCAGGCGTGACGCTGACGTTCGACGATACAGCAGCGTTGTTGGATAACTCCGCAATCATCACATCGGGAACGTACAAGCCGACGAACTTTGGCGTGAACGACGTGCTCAGTGCGCCTGCTCCGGTTGGCCCGTACGCCGATCCGCAGCAGCTTTCGACTTTCAACGGCGAAATGCCTAACGGCGATTGGAGCTTGTGGGTGTATGACGATTTGAATGGAAACAGCGGCCAGATCACCGGCGGCTGGATTTTGACGCTGACGACGTATCAAACCATCTGTTGCATTCCGCCTGCTTGTCCAACCATCACCGTCGGCCCGACGACTATTCAGACTGGAACGGTCGGAGCGCTTTACAGCCAGTCGTTTTCTCAAGCCGGAGGTGCGCTGCCTGTGGCTTTCAGCCAGACAGGAACGTTGCCCAATGGATTGGCGCTTTCGGCAGCGGGAATCTTGAGCGGCACGCCAACTGAAACCGGCAGCTTTCCCGTAACGGTCACGGCGACGGATTTCAATGGGTGTTCGGGCAGCAACAGTTACACGCTGACGATCAATCCGCCCATCAACAATGGATTGAAGTTTTATCCGTTGGCGCATCCGGTGCGATTGCTGGATACGCGTTTTGGCGCAACAGGCTGCGACGCGCCGGGAGCGATGATTGCTGGCGGAACTTCCCGGACGCAGACGGCTGCGGGCAGGACCTGCGATGGATTGACGATTCCGGCCAATGCGAAAGCGCTGACCGGCAACATCACCACCGTCGAATCCGGCGGTGGTTTTCTGACGTTGTATCCCAGTGGCATCGCGCGACCGCTGGTCGCCAATTCCAACTTTATGGCCAACCAGGTGCTCAACAATGTCTTCACGGTTGGGCTTGGCGCAGGCGATGGAGCCTTCAACATTTACGTCACGACGAACACAAACGTTGTTGTAGACATCACGGGCTATTACGCGCCGCCGTCAGCCAGCGGTTTGTATTTTCACCCGCTGCCGCATCCCGTGCGCTTGCTTGATACGCGAGCGGGTCAGACCGCTTGCTTCACACCGGCAGCTTTGCTGACGGCAGGTTCGACCACGACGCAGCTTGGCACGACAACTTGTGACGGCGTGTTGATTCCAGGCGGAGCATTAGCGCTGGTTGGCAATGCGACGGCTGTTGGTCCGCAAGCCAATGGCTTTCTGACGCTGTTTCCGGCAGACGCATCAAGGCCACTGGCTGCAAGCTCGAACTTTCAGACCGGTATCAACATGAACGCGCCGTTTACTGTGGGCCTCTCGCCATCGGGTGAGTTCAGTATTTACACGGCAGCGGCGACCAATCTGGTGGTGGATGTGTTGGGCTATTACAGCACGCAACTGAATGATTCGAATGGCCAGGGCTTGCTGTTCAATCCGCTGCCGACGCCAGTGCGATTGCTGGATACGCGCGCAGGACAGACGGGCTGCTTCATGCCTGGCGCGCAAATGATTGGCGGAACGGCTTACCTGCAACCGGCGACCGGCGTTTGCACAGGCATTCCCACGGCCGCCAAAGCCGTTGTTGGCAATGCTACGACAGTAAACGTTAGCGCCAACGGCTACATGACCTTCTGGCCGAGCGACGCCAGCCAGCCGAATGTTGCGACGTCGAATTACCGCAGCAGCACGGTCTTCAACCGCCACTTCACGGTTGGATTGGGGGCAGATGGAGCTTTCAAGCGCTTTGCGTCCAGCACGACGGATCTGGTGATTGATGTGTCCGGCTACTTCTCACCATAAGATTCATTGAAGGCTTACGCCAAAACGATGGCCTGCCATTCATGCATTTCATCCAAGTTAGAGCGTCCAATGTGTTTGAAAACCGCGGTTTATCTGAATTCCTGGATCAATAAAACATCGCGGATCGAATAGCCGCGCGCCAGAAAAAGTCGTTGGCCGTTGCGACTGAAAGCGTAGTTGTAAATCTCGCCGGAGTTAAAGTCAGTCAGCGCCTGTGGTGGGCTGCCATCCAACGGTTGCAGCCAGAGATTATCGACAGTCTTTCCCTTCAAGATAAAAGTTAGCGCCTGTCCATCAGGTGTCCAACGGCAGCCTGGGTTCGATTCCGCCAGCCGGAATTTCCAGAGCTTAAACGCGGCGATCTCGCCCGGCTTGCTTGCAAGGTGTAGACAATCCAACTCCTGTCCGGTGAGCAATCAGATTCAATTTCGCGGCTCTCGTCGCTGGTCAACTGCTACAGCTCAGCGCCGTCGTACCTTACGCTGAAAACATGGCTTTTGCCTGCGTTGTGAGAGAGAAATCAACATCTTTTGGGGCTTGATTCAGCAATCACCGCACATCTTGCCGGCCAGATCGCCGCCGTTGACACTCCATAAGCCGTCCTCTATCGTGCGGTTGCTCGCGCGTTCCCATCACTGCTAAATCTTCATTGAGAAAGGCGCGGGCACATTCAGCAACGCAATACCCGATAAAAAGTCTGCTCGCCGCAAGAAGCCTCATCGCTTCAGGAGGAATTCGCCATGATACTCGCTCGCCTCTTTCGCCAAATTTGCTACTCGCTCTTGATCCTGTTACTGGCGCTGATCGCGCTGATGATGAAGGCCGACCACGGCGTTGCCCGCGCGAACGCTGCGGCGAAGCCGAATGAGCCGATGTCCACTTTACACGGTAAATCGGTGGTTAATCCGGGCTGGAGCTTAACTGGTAACCTTGTCACGGCTCGAAGAAATCATACAGCGACATTGCTGCACAATGGTAAAGTTCTAGTAGCAGGAGGCGTGACTATTAGCAGCACCGTAAAAAGTGCGGAGTTATTTGATCCTGCAACCGGGATGTGGAGCACTACTAGCAATCTTAATACGGTTCATTATTTTCACACTGCAACGCTGCTGCCATCGGGTAAAGTCCTTATCGTAGGGGGATCCGCGGGAGTAAATAGCGCGGAGTTATATGATCCCACGACGGGTTTATGGAGTAGTACAGGCAGTCTTAGTACTGGACGTGGTTTTCACACCGCGACATTATTATCGAATGGCAAAGTACTTGTAGTTGGTGGAGAAGGGCCTGGTGAAAGCCGCCAAAACAGTGCTGAGTTGTATGATCCTGCAACTGGTAATTGGAGCGCGACCGGTAGCCTGACAACAGCTCGCCTCTCGCATACTGCGACGTTGCTGCCGAACGGCAAAGTTCTCGTTGCAGGAGGAATTGATACGAATGGCTTTCTGCACAGTGCGGAGTTATATGATTCTGCGACTGGAAATTGGAGCGTGACAGGTAGCCTCACAACAGCCCGCCTTTCGCATACTGCGACGCTGCTGCCAAACGGCAAAGTTCTCGTTGCGGGAGGAGAGGCGGAAAGCACTAATGGCTATCTGAATAGCGCAGAGTTGTATAACCCAGCTACGGAAACTTGGGCCACAACGGAAAGCCTCTTTATAGCGCGCGACCAGCACACGGCAACATTGCTGCCCAATGGTAAAGTTTTAGTTTCAGGTGGATTTGGAGGTAATGGTTATCAAAATGTAGGTGAATTGTATGACCCAACAACTGAAACTTGGAGCTTCGCTGTGAATCTTAATCTTATTGTGGCCCGCTATAACCAAACTGCGACTCTATTGCCTAACGGCAAAGTTCTAGTCGCTGGTGGATATGACGTTCACCCCTTGAATAGCGCGGAGTTATATGACTCGGCGAGTGCGACTTGGCATAGTACTGGCGATCTCGGCACGGCTCGCGAAGGTTCAACCGCAACACTGTTACCTTCAGGAAAAGTTCTTGTAGCCGGTGGGAATGATAATAGCGGTCGTTCGAACATAGTAGAGCTATATGATCCAACGTTAGGTACATGGAGCACAACGGGCAGTCTCAACACGGGGCGCATTAGTCACACTGCAACACTGTTGCCATCCGGCAAAGTTTTAGTAGTAGGAGGAATTGGTAACGGCGGTACTTCCTCATTAAGCACAACAGAGTTGTATGACCCTGTGAGCGGCACATGGAGTTACGCTGGCAGTGTGGGTGTGAGTGTCCTCGCAGGTCACTCCGCGACGCTATTACCATCTGGCAAAGTCCTTCTTGCTGGTGGCCATCTTCGCACTTCTATTTCTAGCAGCGCGGAGTTATACGACCCTGTGTTGAGAACGTGGAGCATGACAGGCAATCTCACCACAGCACGCTCTTCCCACACTGCAACGCTTTTGCCATCCGGCTCTGTTCTCGTTGTGGGGGGGGCTAATGTTAATAATGAGTTCAGTGCGGAATTATATAACCCTTCGAATGGAACCTGGAGCACGACAGGCCACCTTACTTCGATGCCCTCTTCCCACACTGCAACACTGTTGCCATCTGGCTTTGTTCTAGTTGCAGCAGGAGGCAACGCGGAGTTGTATAACCCTTCGAGTGGAACCTGGAGCACGACAGGCAATCTCATTACGTGGCGTAATAGGCATGTTGCGACGCTACTACCCTCAGGTAAAGTCCTTATCGTGGGAGGAATCAATAGCAGTTTTCTGGCTCTGTCTAGTGCGGAGGTATATGACCCTTCAAGCGGTATCTGGAATGAGGCAGGTACTCTCGCTATAGCACGCAATTATCACACGGCGACACTGCTGCCCTCGGGCAAGGTTCTTGTCGCGTCAGGATCTAATGGCAGCGGCAAATTGACTAGCGCGGAGTTGTATGACGCAGGCACTGACTTTCAGGCTGATTGGCGGCCTGTATTGTCTTCGGCGACTTCACCGGTGCTCAACAATACCTCTCTGATTGCCGCTGGCTCGCAGTTCAAGGGCATCTCTGAGACTTCCGGCGGCAACGGTTCTCAGAATTCTTCGTCCAATTATCCGTTAGTACAATTGATCAGTCTGACTAACGAGCAGTCGATCTTTCTGCCAGTTAGTGCCATGGCGGAGTGGTCAAACACTTCCTTTACCTCCACTCCGATCACGGTAATGACAATGAGCGCGGCGGGCTTCCCACCTGGCTTCGCCATGATGACAGTCTTCACAAATGGCATTCCCAGCCTGTCGCAGATCATTCAAGTTGGTAACAATTCGCCGACGATCACTGTCGCAACGACCAGTGCAGCACAAGGCAGCCCCGCTTCTTTGCAACAGATCGCCACAGTCAATGATGCCGATCAAGTTGCCAATACGCTGACAGTGACCGTTACACCATTGACCGGTTCGGGAGTCACAGTTGGTACGCCTTCGATCAATGCGGCTGGACAGGTGACGGCCAGCATCCAAGCCTCCTGCACGGCAACTGACTCAACCTTCATGGTCAAAGTCACCGACAACATGAATGCGATGATGACAGCCACACTCAACGTCACTGTCACGGCCAACACTGCGCCGACACTGAGCTACGCGGCGGCTATGGTAACCGCAGGCAATGCGACATCAAACAGCCCAACGACGGCGATGGACAATGGTTCGATTACCGGCTACAGCATCGTCAGCGTTGTGCCCGCTTTGACGGCTGCGCCAACGGTCAATAGCAGTGGTGTGGTTTCCATCTCCAATGCTGGTCCATCTGGCAATCACACCATCACGATGCAGGCGACTGATAATTGCGGCGCGACAACCAATGCCAGCTTCACGCTGACGGTCAATGTGAGTATTCCGACCCTTGGCAATTACCCGAACGCCACCGTTATCACGGGCGGCAACACTACGGTCACGCCTGCTGCCGCGCCAATCAATGCCGCGAGTATCACGGCGGCCACCTCGACCAATTTCAAAGGCACGTTCGCGGTCAACCCGACGACCGGCGTCGTGGCCGTGACCGACGCACACGTGGCGGGAAGTTACTCCGTGACAGTGACAGCGTTCAGCAGCGACGGCGGCTCAACCACAAAAACCTTCGCGATGGCAGTTACGAATGGGGCCAATTGCTCATCGTCAAGCTTCGGTTTCAGTCAACCAGCCGGATCACCCATTGGTGCTGGGAACACCCCTTTTACTGTAGCGGTTGGCGATTTCAATGGCGATGGAAAGCAGGATATCGCCGTGGCCAATCAAGATTCCCGGAATATTACAATCCTGTTGGGAAACGGAAGCGGCGGCTTCAGTGCCGCCGCTGGTTCGCCGGGCGATTTCGGGGGGAATCCTGTTTCCGTGGCGGTGGGTGACTTTAACGGCGATAGCAGGCAAGACCTCGCCGTGGTGATTTCCAGTTCCGCCAACGTATTAATCCTGCTGGGGAATGGAAGCGGCGGATTCAGTCCGGCGGCCGGTTCACCCATCGGTGTGGGAAACAACCCTCTTACCGTGGCGGTGGGCGATTTTAACAACGACGGCAAACAAGACCTCGCCGTGGCGAACCATGGCTCCAATAACGTAACGATTCTGCTGGGAAATGGGAGTGGTGGCTTCAATCCGGCTGCTGGTTCACCTCTGGGTGTTGGGAGCGGGCCTGCCTCAGTGGCAGTGGGCGATTTTAATAGTGACGGCAAGCAAGACCTTGCTGTGACAAACTCCAACACTGCCAGTATGACGATTCTGTTGGGGAGTGGGAACGGCGGTTTTATTCCCGCCGCTGGCTCGCCCGTTGGAACTGGGAGTCAGCCTCGCTCTGTTGAGGTGGGCGATTTCAATGGCGATGGGAAGCAAGACCTCGCAACGGCGAACCAAAGCTCTGCTAACGTGACGGTTCTGCTTGGAAATGGAAGCGGAGGATTTAGCCCGGCCACGGGTTCACCGGTCGCCGCTGGGACCGATCCCGTTACCGTGGCGGTGGGTGATTTCGATGGCGACGGAAAACAAGATCTCGTCGTGGCGAACAACCAATCTAACAATGTGACGATTTTGCTGGGAACTGGGAGCGGCGGTTTCAGTACAGCCGCTGGTTCGCCCGTTGGCGTAAGTGGACATCTTTTTCCAGTGGCGGTGGGTGATTTCAATACAGATGGTAAACAAGATCTCGCCTTGGCGACCTATAACTCTGATAGTGTAACGATCCTGCTCAACAACTGTGCGCCAACGATTATGGCTGACGCAGCGCTTGCGCGCCGACAGGGCAGTCCCGCAGGCCCGGCAGTTAGTATCGCCACCATCAGCGATGCGGAAGATATGGCAGGCAGTCTCACGGTTGCTGTCATCGCAGGCGGCACCGCTACCGGCATCACGCTAGGCTCTATCACCAATACTAGCGGCTCAATCACCGCGACAGTGGCGGCTGATTGCACGGCGACTTCAGGCACGGTGCGATTGCAGGTCACGGACAGCGCTGGTTTGAAGGCGACCAATGATCTACAAGTCAACGTCACGCCCAACACCGCGCCGACGCTTATCTACGGCACGACTTCGGTCAGTGCGGGAAGCCTAACTAGCAACAGTCCGACGACGGCCACTGACAACGGCAGTATCACTGGCTACGCCGTGCAAAGCGCGGGAACTTACACCGGTACGATTTCGGTCAATACCTCCGGCGTCGTTTCCATCAGCAATGCGGTCCCGGTCGGTATGCACACGATTACGATTCGCGCGACCGACGACTGCGGGGTGACGACCGATGCAAGCTTCACGCTGACGGTCAACAACAACCTGCCGATGATCGTTGCGAGCGAGGCGCTAACTCGGCAGCAAGGCAGCACTGGCAGCGTTTCAACGATAGCCACGGTCAGCGACACGGAAACGGCAGTGGGTAGCTTGACCGTTACGGCGACGACTGTTCCGGCGGGCATCACCGTCACCTTGATCACTAATACGGCTGGCACGATCACTGCAACCGTCGTGGCGGATTGCACGGCCACGCTGGGAGCTAATACCGTCGTCCTGATGGTTACCGATGGCAACAGCGGAACGGCTACGGCCAATCTGATCGTCCCGGTCACGGCTAACACCGCGCCGACGCTGAGCTACGCGGCGGCTTTGGTGAATGCGGGCAATTCGACAACGAACAGCCCGACGACGGCGACGGACAATGGTTCGATCACCGGTTACAGCATCGTCAGCGTCGTTCCTGCTTTGACGACCGCGCCTACGATCAATGCCAGTGGCGTGGTCTCCATCACCAATGCCGGGCCGTCGGGCAATCACACCATTACCGTGCAGGCGACCGACAATTGCGGGGCGACAACCAATGCCAGCTTCATGCTGACGGTCAATTGCCAGGCAATCACCATCAATCCGGCCAGCTTGTCAAATGGCTTTCAAGGAACGGCTTATAACCAGACGCTGATAGCGACAGGTGGCGGCACATCGTACAGTTTCGCTGTCACCACAGGCAGTTTGCCGGGCGGGTTGGACTTGGCGAGCAGCGGCGAACTGACTGGGACGCCGACTACTGCAGGGACGTATAATTTCACCGTCACGGCGACTGACAACAACGGATGCACGGGCACGCGCGCTTACACCTTGGGTCTCAGCGGCGATGGCTTGCAGTTTTATCCGCTTTCTCATCCGCTTCGGTTGTTGGATACAAGGCCAGTCGCAAGTGGCTGCGACGCGCCGGGAATGATGATTCCGGGTGGAACTTCGCGTACGCAGACGGCGGCAGGGCGAACTTGTGACGGGCTGACAATTCCGGCCAATGCGAAGGCGCTGACCGGCAACATCACGACCGTGGAATCCGGCGGAGGATTTCTGACGCTCTATCCCAGCGATGTCGCGCGACCGCTGGTCGCCAATTCCAACTTCGCGGCCAATCAGGTGCTGAACAATGTCTTCACAGTTGGGCTGGGCGCAGGCGACGGAGCCTTCAACATTTATGTCACTACCAACACCAACGTTGTCGTAGACATCACCGGCTATTACGCGCCGCCTTCCGGCAGCGGCTTGTACTTTCATCCACTGCCGCATCCAGCACGTCTGATGGATACGCGCACAGGGCAAACTGCCTGCTTCACGCCGGGCGCGCAACTCGCGGCAGGTTCGACGACGACGCAGCTTGGCACGACGACTTGTGACGGGGTGACGATTCCCGCCGGAGCCTTGGCTTTAGTCGGCAACGCAACGACTGTCAGTCCACAAGCCAATGGCTTTCTGACGCTTTTCCCGGCGGACGCATCAAGGCCTCTGGCCGCCAGCTCGAACTATCAGTCAGGAATCAACATGAACGCACCGTTCACCGTCGGGCTTTCACCGAGCGGCGAGTTCAGCATCTACACGGCGGCAACGACCAATCTGGTGGTGGATGTGTTGGGTTACTACAGCACGCAACTGAATGACACCAACGGCCAAGGCTTGCTATTCAACTCCTTGCCGACGCCGGTGCGCTTGCTCGACACACGCGCAGGCCAAACCGGCTGCTTCACACCCGGCGCACAAATGACAGGAGGAACGGCTTACCTGCAACCCGCGACCGGTGTTTGCACCGGAATTCCGGCAGCCGCAAAAGCCTTCGTTGGAAATGCGACAACAGTGAATGTTTCGGCCAACGGCTTCCTGACCTTCTGGCCCAGCGACGCCAGCCAACCGAATGTCGCGACGTCGAATTACCGGAGCGGCACGGTTTTCAATCGCCATTTCACAGTCGGTCTTGGAGCCGATGGGGCATTCAAACGCTTCGCATCCAGCACGACCGATTTGGTGATTGATCTGTCAGGCTACTTCGCGCCGTAATTGCTGTGGCCAATGCGGCGCAGCAGGTTGCTGAAGCGAGGGTCTGAGCGAAGGCTGTCGAATTTCGGATCAACTTTCAGCCACAGGGCAAGCCAACCGCTGCGGTCTTCAAAGGCCTTTTCGAGCCAGGCCAGCGCCTGTTCTTTTCTCCAAGCCCGACGTAAATTGTGGCGACGTCATAGGGCGAGACGTATCTGCGCTTGGCGGTTTCCTGCAACTCTGCGATTACTTTTTGCGCTTCGGCGCGCCGACCGGAAATGGCAAAACCGTGTCCGAGCGCGGCAAGAGTTTGGGGCATTTCATTCAACCGATACGCTTGATTCAATTCGGCAATGGCTTCGGAAAAATTGCCTTGCTGTTCATAAGCCCAGCCCAGCATCAAGTGTGTCCAGTGCGATTTGGATTCAATAGCAATCGCGCGCCGGTATTGTTCCACCGCCTGATCGTATTGGCGCGCGAAGTAATAAGAGTCCCCCAGTCCCCATAAGGCGAAATCGTTGAGGGGATCGGGTTTCAGCGCGAGTTTCATTTCTGCCTGCGCTTCATCAAACCTTCCCATTGCGGCCAAATACCAGCCATAAATCTGGTGCGTCGAATCATCTTCGGGAGCGAGTTCAATCGCGCGTTTGAATTCCAGCTCGGCCCCTGCCCAATCCCAATCGTACTGGGTTTTAATCAACCCCCAAGTCACGTGCGCCGCCGCTGACTTTTCATCAAGCTGCAACGCTTTCAGAAGTGCGGCCTGTGCTTTCGGCTCCGCTTCGCGTGGAGAGATGTGCAAGTCGGAAAGGAAGGTCCAGCCAGCGGCCAGCCCTTCATAAGCGGACGCGGAGTTTGGATTCAGGGCAATGGCTTGATTGTAGTATTCGATGCCAATTCTGATTTCATCTTCCCGCCATCGGCCCAGATAGAAGTTGCCCTTGAATTCAAGCTGCTGAACTTTGGCCTTTTTTTCCAATGTGAAATACAGCCAAAACCCTGTGCCAATCAGAAGGATCATCGAGACGGCAAGAAACTGAAGCAAAGTAATGAAACGAAGCCCCTGTTTTCCCCCCAAATGTGCATTCGATGGTGCGGAATGCTCTTCGATTGCGCCGGCCACGCTTACCGCTCTTTCGGCGGCTTGTTCTGCCCTCAGGCCATGTTGCTTTCTTACATCAGCCACAAAGCGATAGCCGCGTTTCGGAATGGTTTCGATGAACTTCTGCCCGTTTTCGCCCTCGCCAAGCGCCTTGCGCAATTTAGAGATGTTATCGGCCAGATTGTTCTCTTCCACAAAGCTGTCCGGCCAGACGGTTTTCAGCAAGACTTCCTTTTCCAGCAGATGCCCAGGTTGTTTGACCAGGGCCAACAGCAGGTCGAAGGCCTTCGGCGTCAGCGGAACAACTTCGCCGTCGCGCAAAAACAACCGCTCTACGGCGTCCAGCCGAAACTGGCCGAACTCGTATAAGTGATTTGGATTCTCTGTCATAGGAACTCCGAGAATTTTCCGAGAAAGAAACTTGACGTAGCAGAGGACTTCATCAGGCTCGCGCTTTATCTTCCGTCATCGCATGAACCTGTGATGCACGATTGCACGTCAGTGTAGACGCGCAACGTATCCACAGCAATGCGAATCATCGGAGGGCAACGTTATGAACATTGCAACGATACAAGACGTGCTCTATTGGTGCGCGATCTTAAATTTTGGGTTGCTGGCGGTATGGTGCTTGCTCTTCGTGCTGCCGCACGAATGGATGCACCGGCTTTGCAGCAAATGGTTTCTTATTTCGGTCGAGCAGTTCAATGCCATCAACTTCGCCGGGATCGTGTTTTACAAAATAAGCATCTTCCTGTTCTGCCTGATTCCGTATCTGGCGTTGCGAATCGTCAGGTGATCTTGAATGAAGCCGATTTCTTCCGACGAACGCAACATCAGTCTTGATGCGTTGCGCGGCGCAGCTCTGTTCGGCGTTTTGATGGTCAATTTGTTGGTGGGATTTCGCGTCTCGCTGTTTCAGAGCATCCTGACGTTTCACACGCATCCGGGCTGGGCCAACCACGCGGTGGACATTGTGGTGGCCGGGGTTTTTGAGTTCAAAGCCTTCGCGCTGTTTTCGTTTCTGTTCGGCGTGGGCGCAGGCGTTCAAGTTCAGCGGGCAGCGGCGCACCAGGCAAATGCTTCCAGCTTTTTCGTTCGGCGCTTTATGGTGTTGCTGGCCATAGGGCTTTGCCACATGCTTTTGATCTGGAACGGCGACATTCTTACGCTTTACGCTGTTTGTGGGTTGCTGCTGATTCCGTTTGCCGGCTTGCCGACATGCTGGCTGTTGGCGCTTGGGGCGGCGCTGGTTGCACTGTCGCCTTATCTGCCGTTTTTCGGGGCGCTGTATCCAACCGAAGCTGCGATGCGCGCGCAGGCTGCGCTTGCCACGCACGTTTATGCGACCGGAAGTTTTGCTGAAATTATGGCGTTTCGCTGGCACGAAGCCTGGCGGTTCATCGCGCCGCTGCTGATTGGATCTTTGCCGAGAACATTTGGCTTGATGCTGCTGGGCATGGCCGCCTGGCGCGGTGGGTTTTTTCAGCAACCACAGAAGCATCGCAAGTTGCTGAAAATTATTGCCATCGTTGCGGGCAGCCTGGGTGCGCTGATGACAACTTTGCAGGTTTGGTCGAAAGAAACCGGCCAGCCGCCGTCCGCCGCGTTCGATTGGCTCTACCCTTATTCAGTGGTCTTGCTGGCTTTTGCCTATGGCACAGGCCTGTGGCTTTGGTTCAATTCGGCGCGTGACGGCCACGTTCGCTGGCAGGCGCGAATGCTTGCCGCTACCGGACGCATGGCGCTGAGCAACTATCTGGCACAATCCGTCATTTTCAGCCTGATGTTTTACGGCTTTGGTTTTGGGCTGTTCGGAACGCTCGGCTCAGGGGTGGCGGCGGTGCTTGGCTTGGCGGTTTTTATCGCTCAACTGATTGTCAGCGATTGGTGGTTGGAACGGTTTCGCTTTGGTCCTGCTGAATGGCTTTGGCGCTCGTTGACATATGGACAATGGCAGCCGTTGCGGAAGCGTTAATCGCGTTAAGGAGCCAGGATGACCTGCCAAGTCGAAGTCAAATGCACGCCAAGGAAACCGACAGCCGTCCGAAGCTGAATTCGGACGGATTTAGCTTCCTGCCAACTTTCAGGCAATCGTTGACTTCTTTTTGAGGGTGGCCACAGAATTAAGTTCATGGAAACGCCGCCCAATGAAATTACACCGCTCCTGCTCCGATGGAGCCAGGGCGATCAGGTTGCGCTCAGTCTGTTGGTGCCCATTGTTTATCAGGAACTTCACCGCCTGGCGCAAGGCTATCTGCGACGCGAACGCTCCGATCACACTTTGCAACCAACTGCGCTCATCAACGAAGCGTACCTGCGTCTGGTCAAACATGATTTTCCCGAATGGCAAAGCCGCCGGCACTTTTATGGCGTCGCGGCGCAGGTGATGCGCCAGGTGCTGGTCGAGCATGCGCGCGCGCATGCTGCGGACAAACGTGGCGGCGGCGAGCAGAAATGTTCCCTTGATGATGCCTTGACGTTTTCCGAAGAGAAGGCCTCCGGCCTGGTTGCGCTCGACGATGCGTTGGGCGCCCTGGCACAACTTGACGAGCGCAAAGTCCGCATTATCGAACTACGATACTTTGGCGGGTTGAGTTTAGAAGAGATGGCCGAAACGCTGGGCCTTTCGATTACTACCATCGGCCTTGAGATGAGGCTGGCGCGCGCATGGCTTCGCCGCGCAATGGAATCATGAATCCAACCCGAAAGACTGTCATGAATCCCGCCATGAGTCCTGCCATGAGTTCTGAACGCTGGCAGCGCGTCGAAGAGCTTTTCTGCACTCTGATTGATCGCCCGGCGGACGAACGCGAGGCGTACCTGACAAGCGTTTGCGGCGGCGATCAGGAACTGCGGCGCGAAGTCCTTTCGCTGCTGGCACGGGATACTAGCGAAGACTTGATCCAGGATCAGATTGTAAGCGCCGCCCTGTCACTGACGACGGGAGCAAAAAACGATCTGACCGGAGAGCGCATCGGCCCTTACCGTCTGACACGGCTGATCGGACGCGGCGGAATGGGTGCGGTCTACGAGGCTGTGCGCGATGACGAGCAGTTCCAGCAACAGGTCGCGATCAAGCTGATCAAGCGCGGTATGGATACGGACTTCGTGCGCGAACGTTTTCTGCGCGAGCGGCAGATTCTGGCTTCGCTGGATCATCCGCATATTGCTCGTTTGTTCGACGGCGGAACTACATCCGACGGCTCGCCCTACTTTGTTATGGAATTCGTCGCCGGCCAGCCGATCACAGACGATTGCCGCAGCCGCAAGCTCTCACTGAATCAGAGCCTGAAGCTTTTTCGGCTGGTCTGTTCCGCTGTCCAACATGCGCACCAGAAGCTGGTTATCCACCGCGATCTGAAACCGAGCAACATCTTGATCACGGAAGACGGGACGCCAAAGTTGCTCGATTTCGGCATTGCCAAGTTGCTTTCGCCGGATGTCAGCCAGGCCCACACGCGAACCGAAACGGTGCTGCGTTTGATGACGCCCGATTACGCCAGTCCGGAACAGGCGCGCGGGGCGGCGGTGGCTACAACGACCGACGTTTACTCGCTGGGCGTCGTGCTTTATGAGCTGTTGACCGGACAGCGTCCGTATGAATTCAAGACCTACTCGCCCGCCGAAATCGAGCGCACCATCTGCGAAACCGAAACCGAAGAGCCCAGCAAGGTCGTCAGCCGGATGACAGATGCGCCTGTCAGACTGGCCCGCCAACTGGCGGGCGATTTGGACAACATCGTGCTGATGGCAATGCGTAAAGAACCGGAACGGCGTTATCAATCAGTGGAGCAGTTTTCCGAAGACGTCCGGCGCTATCTGGCGGGGCTGCCTGTCGCAGCGCGCAAAGACACATTGGGCTACAGGGCCGGCAAATTCGTCCGGCGGCATAAGGCAGGCGTGGCTATTCTGACGCTGCTTGCAATCCTGGCCATTGTGATGACGGTTCAGACTGCGCGCATTTCCAGGGAGCGAGACCGCGCCAATCAAGAGGCGGTCACAGCCCAGGCCGTGACTCAGTCGCTTGTTGCAATGTTTGAATTCGCGGATCCGAGCCGGGCCGGAAGGGATGCCATCACAGCCAAGGAATTGCTGGATCAGGGAGCAGAAAAAGTCGTTCGTGATCTGAAAAATCAGCCCGCTGTGCAGGCGAAGTTAATGGATACGATTGGTGGGCTGTATCAGAACATTGGTTTGTACGACAGGGCGCAGCAGTTATTGGAAGAGGCGTTGAAGCTTCGGCGTCAAGTGCTGGGCCAGGAGCACACGGATGTGGCGGTCAGTCTGAATCATCTTGCAGGCGTGGCAAATCTGAACGGCGATTCTGCGAGAAGCGAATCGCTGCACCGCGAAGCGCTGGCGATGCGGCGCAAGCTACTGGGAAAAGAGCATCAGGATGTGGCCGAAAGCCTGGACAATCTGGGATCGCTATTGGTTGACCGGGGAAGCTATGCGGAGGCTGAAATCCTGCTTCGGGAGGCGCTGGCTCAACGGCGCAGTCTGCTTGGTGAAGAGCACAAGGATGTGGCTGAGAGCCTGACCAGCCTTGGGCGACTGTTGAGCGACACAGGCAAGTTCAATGAAGCCGCAGCATTGTATCGGCAAGTGCTGGGAATGCGGCGCAAGCTGTTTGGCACAGAGCATCCGTTGGTAGCCCTCAGCCTGAACAATCTGGCCGCGATGTTGAACGAACTTGGAGATTACGAAGGAGCAGAATCGCTTTACCGCGAAGCGCTGGCGATGCGGCGCAAGCTGCTGGGAGAGGAACATCCGGACGTAATCGTGAGTTTGGCCAACCTGGCGTCTTCTTTACAGGACCTGGGCGAGTACGCTGAGTCCGAGCAACTGTACCGGCGGGTGCTGGCATTGCGGCGCAAACTGTTCGGCGAGGAGCATCCGAAGGTGACGCTTACGATGAACAACCTAGCGACGTTGTTGCGGGACAAAGGAGATTACGAAGAAGCCGAAGTCCTGTTCCGGCAGTCGCTGGCGCGGCGGCGCAAGCAGTTGGGCGAAGAGCACTCGGAGGTTGGCGCGAGCCTGAACAACATCGGGATATTGCTTTACCTCAAAGGAGAGTATGTTGAAGCCGAAAAGGCCCAACTTCAGGCGATTGAAACCTACCTGAAGTCATTCAAGCCGGACCACTGGATGATCCATCGAAGCCGCAGCAATCTCGGCGCGTGCCTGATCAAACTTAAACGCTACCGCGAGGCCGAAGAGCAGTTGCTGATCGGGTACGCCGGGCTGAAGGCCGCCCTGGGCGACCAGCATGCTCAGACACAGACAGCCGTCAGTCGTCTCATTGAACTCTATGAATCCTGGGGCAAACCAGCCAAGGCCGATCGATATCACGCTCTATCCCAAGCCCGGTCGGATAAATCAAAAAAGTAACTGCTCAGCCCATTCTTCGCCGCAGAGCGGCGGCTGATATTAGCCCGGCGTTTCAACGCCGGGTAAAGCAGAAAGCATCCTCGTCGCGTCAGCGACGGCTGAATTCAGCCGTCGGGGACGCGAAGGG
>CAYLJQ010000013.1:0-28909 GCA_964383955.1 uncultured Heliomicrobium sp.
ATATCAATGTGGAAATCCGCTTTCCTCCGCTCAATACGCCGTTTGGATCGTCTTCTGATGGCTCCTTTTCATTCTCGTCTTCTTCCTCCTTACTGCCAGCGCCGGACGCGGAGAGCTTTGAAAACATAGGTGTCAATCCGCTGGTTCCAAACAGGCCACGCGAAGATGCGGCTCCTGAACCGCAAGAGCCACTTGGTTTTTCGGCGGCGGCATCAGAGCCGGTTGAAGGGCCTCCGCAAGATTACGAGTACGCGGTGATTCTGACGAGTCGAACCAACGTGAATACAGTAGACCCCAAGATCATTGTTGTTCGCCGTCACAGTCGGCGAAGCAATGTGTAGATGAAGTCGCAATCGCAGATACAAACATTTTTGACTGAAGGAGGATTATGGAGAGTAACTACAAACCAGGACAGGAACCGCCCACAAGGCAGCAACCAAAACGTGTAGAAATCGCCGTTACCGTTACCAAAGACCGAAATGGAAATTTAAGGCTGAATCTTGATCCCGCCACAGTGGATTTAACGATCAAGGAGCAGGCCGCCTGGCGCTGCAACGATGGCCGGCTGGAAATCCGCTTTGCGCCAAACAACGCTCCGTTTTTGACGGCTTCATTCAGCACTGCCCGTGGCGGAACTACGCTTTCCGGTGCGCCGGTAGAAAAGCAAATTTCCCGCACGCCTTATCCCTACACCTTGTTGGTTACGACGCCGGATGGATTTTTCATCAAGCAGGATGCGGATTTGCGTGCAGTTGCAGTTGACGGCTCCACGGGGCCGCGACCTGACCCGCCGAAACCTGATCCACCGGGAGGCCATCAAGGAAAAGGGTGTCTGACGTTGTTGGGATTTGGCTTGATCGCCGGTTTGGTCATGAAAATTCGCACGCTGTTTTAACGTACGCAACCAAGTAAGCATTGAGCTTGCTCAATGCTTACTTGGTCTTCTTCCACTCTCAACTTTTCCAGCTTTAGCCTTCCGTCACCGCATCGTAAATCAACACCTTCGACCAGAACTCGCCGCAATCTTCACGAAACTTGTCATGAATGGGGTCTACTTGATATGCCTCGTGGCCAGCTTCGTCGTCACAGATGATGATCAATGCGCAGGAATATGACCGGTCAATGATCGGGCGGTCGGTTGGCGCAGGCGTTCCGACAAAATCTTGGCGGACGCTTTTGATGGAAGTCAGGGAATTTACGCCGGTCCAAAACGTGGCGCGCTGCTCTTCGGTCAATTCGGGTTTCAGCCAAAAGTAAACAGAATGAATAAACATAGTCAGGTTTCAGGAAACAGGAGTTAGGTTACAGGTTGGTTGTAACAGGTTTTAAGTTCAGGGCACGCTCGATCAAGCGGCGCTGGTCAGCGCTCAGAGCTTGCGGAAAAACATCTGGTGCGAACCATTCGGCGCGGGCGATTTCACGGCCTTGTGGTTGAAAATCCGTTTTGGGGATACAACGAAAAATGATTTCGATCTGGTTGTAACGCTCCAGCGAACGGACAAAAGCGATTTTCAATTGGTCAACTTCCAGGCCGATCTCTTCGCGCAACTCGCGGCGAATGGCGGCTTCGGGCTGTTCACCCGGCTGAAGAAACCCGCCGGGAATTCCCCAGCCACTGCCCGGACGGAAAAAATGCTGAAGCAGCAAAACTCGACCTGCTTCGTCCGTTACCACAACGCCAGCCGTCACGGTAAACCGCGATTCTTTCAGCAACACGCCCCAGCGCCGAACTTGCGTGGGCATTCGCCGCCAAATCTCGCTTGCCAGTTCAACCAGCAGCTTCATTCTTTGGTAATCGTTTCGTCCAGGTTCAGCAGCACGCGCGCCACCATCGTCCACGGAGCCAATTTGGTTAGGTCAATATCTTCGGGCAGCTTGTTCGGATCGGGCGAAGATACGTACACCGCAGCCGCTGTTTTTCCTTCAAAGAGTTTTTGTTGATCGGCCAACAGCGAAAGCAATCGTTTGGCTTCACGCTCCGTAGGTTTACGGCCAGTGCTGAGCCGGAACGCGTACGCGATTTTGTCTGCGTCCGTTGTGCCGCCTTCTTTGTAAACGCGCAACGCCAGACCTTGCGCTGCTTCCATAAACAATTGGTCATTCAAGCTGGTCAGCGCCTGCAGCGGCGTGTTCGATCGCACGCGCCGCGTACAGGAAAAATCTCCATTCGGCTGGTCGAACACAATCATCGAAGGGTAAGGAACCGTGCGTTTCCAGAATGTATACATAGAGCGGCGATAACGATCTTCGCCCTTCGAAGTCGGCCAGGGCATTTCGTTGTGCCCCAGACTCATCACGCCTTCGGGAATGGGCGGATACACTGACGGGCCGCCGATTTTGCGGCTCAGCAATCCGCTGGCAGCCAACCCGATGTCGCGAACCGTTTCAGCTTCGACGCGCAACCGAGGCGCACGCGCCAGCCAGGTGTTGGTCGGGTCGGCTCCCATAAGCTTCGGCGAGAGTTTCGAGGATTGGCGATACATTGCCGAAGTCACGATCAATCGGTGAATGTGTTTGATGTCCCAGCCTTTTTCGACAAACTCGGTCGCCAGCCAATCCAGCAATTGCGGATGCGACGGCTGTTCACAGCGAGCGCCAAAATCTTCCGGCGTCGAAACCAATCCGGTGCCGAAATACTGTTGCCAGATGCGATTGACGATCACGCGCGCCGTCAGCGGATTTTCTTTGGCAACGATCCAACGCGCCAAGCCCAGCCGATTGCGCGGGGCGTTGGCCGGAAACGGCGGCAATATCGCCGGAGTGTTTGCCGTGACGGAATCGCCCGGACGTTTCCAATCGCCACGGCGAAAGATGCGCGTTTCACGCGGATTAGGTCGCGAAGCCAGCGCCAGCGTCGTTGCTCCGTACGGCCAACCTTTCATCAATTCATCAATCTGATTGTTGGCTTCGACAAAATCATCAGGAGCGGCAGCATTCGCGGCGGATTCTGTTTTCGCCTGAATGATGTGTTCCTGAACAATTTGCCAGCGGTAAAAATTGAACAATTGGCGTTGCTGTTCCTGGGTTCGCTTTGCGGCGGGAATGGCAAGCAAATGGCGCACAGAAGCCAGCGGATCGGCTTTGGGATTGGGCGCAGTTGTCACTGAGATGCGGAATTTGCCGATGTTCGGAATCAGGTTTCCGACGCGAATCTGTTCGTCGAACTTTTGCGCCAACTGAAATTGAAGGACCGTGCCGCCGTCAAAACCTGTGGGTTGAGTGGTGGCAAACACCATCTGGCGATTCTGGTTGCGCCGTACGTTGCCCGCGTCGCTGTTCCAGTGCGTTCGCGAATCGCCGTCAATCACGTTTTTCACCAGCAAGCCCGGACGTTCGAAATCCGCCGTGGCATTGGTCAGCGCAACTTTGGCAATGTTGTCGGTATTGTTTGCAGGTGCGGCATCCACCACAAATTCGGTGATATAAAGACTGCCATCAGGCGCGCGCCCGGGACCTCCGCGTGGCAAATTCGTATCGGTCAGAAACTCCAACCGGAAGCCAGTGATGTTTTTCAGTGAAGTGCGCGCTTTTACTTTGTAATTGTTGCCGGTCGTGTTTTCGCCTTTGGCGATGAACGATCCGTCTTCCAGGTGTTCGAACTTGACGCCAAAGGCCGCAAAAATTTCGGCATCTTTCAGCACTGTCCATTCAACCGGCGGCTGTTGGTGTCGCTGTTCCCATTCAGCCATTTGCCTGGCCAGGTCGGGCGTTTTGGCGATCAACTGATCTTCGATGGCAGCGACTTTGGCCAGAATTTCAGAACGTTTTTTCAGAACTTTTTCGTCTGGCACTTCCAGAATTGGTTCGTCGTCTCCGTTCAGAAACGCATAAAACTGGTAATACTCTTTTTGCGCGATGGGATCGAATTTATGATTATGGCATTGCGCACAATTGACTGTTAACCCCAAAAATGCTTTGCCGACTGCGTCCACACGATCAATCAGTCCTTCGACGCGAAACTGTTCCGGATCAATGCCGCCTTCTTCGTTCAGCATGGAGTTTCGCAAAAAACCCGTCGCCACGCGTTGATCAAGCGTCGGATTCGGCAACAAGTCTCCTGCTAATTGCTCAATCGTGAACTGATCAAACGGCTTGTCTTCGTTGAACGCTTTGATCACCCAGTCGCGATAAGGCCAGATGGAACGCGGCAAGTCTTTTTCAAATCCGTTGGTGTCGGCATAACGCGCGGCATCCAGCCACCAACGTCCCCATCGCTCACCGTAATGCGGCGAAGCCAACAACCGCTCCACCAGTTTGTCGTACGCCTGTGGTGAACTGTCGGCTAGGAAATCGTCAATCTCTTTCAAGCTCGGCGGCAAGCCAGTCAAGTCCAGGCTCAGCCGTCGAATCAGAGTTTCTTTCGATGCTTCTGCCGAAGGTGCCAACCCCCGCTTTTCAATGCTGGCCAAAATAAACCGGTCAATCGGCGTCTTTACCCAGTCAGAGTTTTTCACTTCAGGCAAAGCTGCTCGCGTCGGAGCCACAAACGCCCAATGCTTCGGAACTTCTGTCCCTCCATCTCTCCGTCCCTCTATCCCTCCGCCAGGCCAGACAGCGCCTTCATCAATCCAGCGTTTGATCAGTTCGATTTGTTCCGGCTTCAACTGACCGCCCATTGGCATGCGTGCTTCGTCGTTTAAGCCCAACAGGCGATGAATCAGCCGCGAATCTTTGCTGTTGCCAGGGATGATGGCTGCGCCGGACAAACCGCCCTTCAGCGCAGCGGATTTGGCGTCCAGCCGCAATTGCCCGGAAGCTTTTTTCGCGCTGTGGCATTGATAGCAGGCCGCCGCAAAGATTGGTTCGATGTCGCGGTTGAAATCCACTTTGGCCTGGCTGGCTTCTGACGTGAGGTCATGAAACAAAAACACCAGCAAGCAAGCGGCAGCGGCAAGACAAATCACAAGTTTGATTCGTTGCGTCATAATCAAAAAATCCGATAGAAAGGTTTGCAGGTTGACGGAATGGAACGACAAGCAATTTATATTGGGTTTAACCAGCGATGGCAAGCTATGCAGACTTGCCGCTGTGCGTGGTACTGTATCCGGCGATGAGCCGAAAGAAACAAATTAACCAAACCGCCGTGGCGATTGATGTGGACGAAATTCTGGCTGCGATTCGCCGCGAAGACGGGCTTTCCGTCGCCGAACTGGCAGATGAGTTCGAACTTGGCCGAGCCGAGCAAAAATCCGTCTTGTCATTGCTCACCCAGCTTCAAGGTTCCGGCTTGTTGCGCCGCCAAGGACAAGAGTTTCGCTGGGCGGATTCCAACCGCGCTTTGCTGGGGACAATTCGCCAGCGCCGCCGCAAGACGATCAACTTCATTCCGGACGAATCTTATGAACGGGTAAGAGGCCGCATTCGCATTGCTGCCGAAGACTTGAACGGAGCGTTTGATGGCGACAGGGTTGTTGTCAGTTTAGGAAAAACGGTGAAAGGCAAAGACCGCGAAGCCCGGGTGGAAATGGTTTTGAAGCGCGGCCAACTTCGCATCATTGGGCGGCTGCATCACGGATTCCGCGAATCGTGGGTGGAATCGCTGGACGAAAAATTTCCTTTCGACATTGAAATCAGCGGCGGCGAAGCGGCGGAATTAGAAGACGGCTGGGTTGTGCTGACTGAAGTGATTAGCTATCCCAGCGGTTCTGCCAAACGTAGTGGCGTTCATCATCGCCAAAATCCGAAAGGCCGGATTGTCGAAAAGCTGGGGGCTTCCAGCAGCGAACCCGGAATGGACATCAACGTCGTGATTTTCAAACACGACCTGCCGCACATATTTCCGCCCGAAGTTCTGGCCGAAGCCGAAGCTGTTTCGCCTGTTGTCACTGAAGATCAATTGGCTGGCCGCCTGGATTTGCGCGAAGTTCCGACCGTGACGATTGACGGCGAAACCGCGCGCGACTTTGACGATGCCATCACTTTGAAAAAACTCGACAACGGAAATTTTCAGCTTGGCGTTCACATTGCCGATGTCAGTTACTACGTTCGCGAAGGAACTCCGCTGGATGTGGAAGCACGGTTGCGGGGCACTTCGGTTTATTTTCCTGAACGCGCAATCCCGATGCTGCCGGAGCATTTGTCGAACGGTATTTGTTCACTGAATCCAAAAGTCGACAGGTTGACGATGTCTGCACTGATGGAAGTTGACCGCCAAGGCCGCGTCGTCAGCTACGAACTGCGCGAAAGCGTCATCCGCAGCAATGAGCGCATGACGTACACGGACGTGAACAAGCTGCTGACGCACGCTGATCCAGACTTGGCAATGCGATACGCCGACTTGCTGAACTTGTTCAAGACAATGGAAGAGTTGGCGCGGATTCTGATCCGAATGCGCACCCAGCGCGGCGCGATTGATTTCAACCTGCCGGAATCGGTGTTCGACTTCGACGACGAAGGCCGCATTGCCGGAGTCATAAAAGCGGATCGGAACATCGCGCATCGCATCATCGAAGAGTTTATGTTGCTGGCCAACGAAACCGTCGCCGGACATTTTCATCGGCTTGGCGTTCCTTCGATCTATCGCATTCACGAAGAGCCGGAATTTCAGCGCGTAATGGAGTTCGCGCAACTTGCCGCCAGCTATGGCTACAAGTTCCCAGCCAGCGAAATCAGTTCGCAAAATTATCAGCAGTTGTCCAAACAGCTTGAAGGCAAACCGGAAGAGCGTGTGCTGTCTTACGCCATGTTGCGTTCCTTGCAACGAGCGCGTTATTCAGCGCAAAACCTGGGGCATTTCGGTTTGGCCGCGCCAATTTACACACATTTCACTTCACCGATTCGGCGCTACCCGGATTTGATCGTTCATCGTGTGTTGCGGGCGTTGCTAAAAGAAGGTGATCGGTTCAGCACAGGAAGTGGTAGCGACCGCGTGGAAGCTGCTGCCAAGTCCCGCAATGTTCCGAAACCGATTTCTTTCGGCGATCTGGAATTGATGGCCGAAGAATCCAGCGAACGCGAACGCGCCGCCGATGCCGCCGAAAACGAAATTGACAAATGGCGCAAAGCGGTTTTTATGGCGGAACGTGTGGGCGAAGAATTCGACGGCATGATTTCCAATGTTCGCGACTTTGGTTTTTACGTGGAACTGGACGAATTCTTTATCGAAGGCCTGGTTCCGGTCGGTTCGCTGATTGACGATTATTACAACTTTGATGAGCGCAGCCATACGCTGACCGGTCGCAGCAACAGACGAAAATTCAGGCTCGGCGATCGCGTACGCGTGCGCGTGGATCGCGTGAATGTAGATCGGCATCTGGTGGATTTTTCTGTGATTGATGCTTCCAGGCAGCGCCACCAGAAAAAGCGGCGATAAGGTGATGGCGGTTCGGCCATTGGAAATATCGCCCAATCCACAGACAAAGACTGAGCAACTTTCCGCAGCAAAGCGCTTCGATCGTTGAATTTACGGCACATCCGCGGGGAACGGCGTTTGCTCTGTGAAACTGTGAAAGCCGCATTTGGTTTTCAGACGTTTTTTGGAGGCGCTGTTATGAAAATCGCAAAGCTGTTGTTCATTATGATTGTTGTTTTGTTTGCTTACGCCGGAACGCAGGTTTTCGCACAGAAAGAAGCCGATGCTGAGCGGGGCAAAAAACTGTATATGAATTATTGCGCCAGTTGCCACGGCGTTGATGCCAAGGGGAGAGGTCCTGTCTCTTCATCACTGAAAAAACAGCCCACGGATTTGACCAAGCTTCAAAAAGGGCCAAAGTTTCCCACCAGTGAAATCAACAGAAAAATCTCCGGCAGTTCCTTGTCACCGATCCATGGCAAAAAAGATATGCCGGTTTGGGGACTGATTTTCAGCCAGGAAGACATTATGAATCTGGTGAAATACCTGGAATCCATTCAAAGGCTTTATGAGCCTCAGCAGACATGATGAAAACGGCGCTGAGTTGTCAGTCGTCAGTTTCTTGCAGAGTCGCCGTGCGGGTCATTGATAACCCGCACGGCGAACTGTGATTTCGGGCCGCCGCGAAAATT
Source organism: uncultured Heliomicrobium sp. (assembly GCA_964383955.1). Classification (GTDB taxonomy): domain Bacteria; phylum Acidobacteriota; class Blastocatellia; order RBC074; family RBC074; genus RBC074. The sequence continues at coordinate 7,984 of CAYLJQ010000013.1, forward strand.
CGGGATCAATTCGCAAACTCTCTCCCATTTCACTGCCTAATAGTTTTGAAGCCTTCAGCCAATTCCTCATTGGTGCTAGGATAAGCATTGCTTGCCGGATCGCACACACGCAAAATCAAGAAACAGTTCTTCGTCAGAGTGATTATTGACGCGGGACGGTATGAAAAATCATGTCTGAAGAAATAGTCTCACCTTTAAGCTCGACCGAGCGATTCAAGCGATGGTTTTTTGAGGGCCAGGTCAAAGAAGTAGCAGGTCCGCATGGAAAAGAAGGTCAATACCACACGCATCCCTGGTGGAAAGTGATGTGTTTGACCGGTGTGGATTATTTTTCGACGCTCGGCTATCAGCCTGGCATTGCGTTTCTGGCTGCTGGTGCTCTGTCGCCCATTGCGACGTTGGTGTTGGTGCTGCTGACGCTGTTTGGCGCGCTTCCAATGTACAACCGTGTGGCCGAAGCCAGCCCGCACGGCGACGGTTCAATTTCAATGTTGGAAGATTTGCTGCCGCGCTGGCGGGGAAAGTTATTCGTGCTGGCGCTGCTGGGTTTTGCTGCAACAAGTTTCATCATTACCGTCACCTTGTCGGCTGGAGACGCGACGGCGCACATCATCGAAAACCCTTACGCCCCTCACTTTTTGCACAATAGGGAAGTTCCGGTCACGCTGGTATTGGTTGCCGCACTTGGCGCGGTCTTCCTGAAAGGGTTCAAAGAAGCCATCGGGCTGGCAGTGGTATTGGTGTTGGTGTACATCGTATTGAATCTGGTTGTTGTTGCCATCGGCGTAAAAGAAATTCTTTCGCATCCCGAAGCGATCTCCAACTGGAAAAGCGCATTGTTCAATCAGCACGGCAATCCACTGGCGATGTTTGCCGCCGCGTTATTGTTGTTTCCGAAACTGGCGCTAGGCTTGTCAGGGTTTGAAACCGGCGTCGTTGTCATGCCGCTGGTCAAAGGCGATCCGGAAGATGATCCGAAAAAGCCTGCCGGGCGAATCCGGAATGCCAAAAAGTTATTGTTGGCCGCTGCTGCAATCATGAGCGTGATGCTGATTTCCAGCAGCTTTGTGACTGCGGTGTTGATTCCGGCCCAGGAATTCGCTCATGGCGGCAGAGCCTATGGACGCGCGCTGGCGTTTCTGGCGCACGAATACATGGGCGATATTTTCGGCACGATCTACGACCTGAGCACGGTTTCGATTTTGTGGTTTGCGGGTTCGTCGGCAGTGGCGGGATTGCTGAACATCATTCCACGGTATTTGCCGCGATATGGCATGGCTCCGGAATGGGCGCGGGCAACCAGACCGTTGACGCTGGTGCTGACAGCCATTTGTTTTGCCGTGACGATCCTGTTTGACGCCGACCCAATCCGGCAAGGCGGAGCCTATGCGACAGGCGTGTTGGCACTGATGTTTTCGGCTGCTGTTGCCGTGGCCATCGCGGCCTGGCAAAAAGGCGGTTGGCGACGATGGGCGTTTACAGCCATTGCTCTGGTGTTTGGGTATACGGCGGTAGTCAATTTGGTCGAACAGCCTGAAGGCATCAAGATCGCGTCGCTGTTCATTGTGTTCATCATCACAGTGTCGTTTATGTCGCGCGCAATGCGTTCGACCGAACTGCGTGTGGATGGGGTGGAGTTGAACGATTTGGCGCAGCAGTTCATCAACGAAGCAAAGGACGGCACGATTCGCATTATTGCCAATCGCCAGGATCGTGGAGATGTGGACGAATATCGCCTGAAGGAAAAAGAAGAGCGCTGGAACAACCACATTCCGCCCGGCGAACCGGTGCTGTTTTTTGAAGTTCGTCCCAGCGATGCTTCGGACTTTTCCGGCGTGATGAAAGTTCGCGGGGTTCAGGTCGGGAATTACAAAATCCTGCGAACAAAAAGCCCGGCAGTTCCCAATGCAATTGCGGCATTCCTGCTGCACGTGCGGAACGAAACAGGGCAAATCCCTCATGTTTACTTCGGCTGGACAGAAGGGAATCCGCTGATTTACGTGCTGAAATTTATCTTCTTTGGCGAAGGCGACACCGCGCCCGTCACGCATGAGATTTTGCGGCAGGCAGAACCGGATCGCTCTCGCCGTCCGGCGGTTCACGTGGGTGGATAAACCGTCGCGGCATTCTCAATTCCATAAAGGTACGTTACAAAATGTCAGACGCAATAACAGAACCCAGCAGAGGGAACTCCTCTTTCAAAAACTGGTTTTTCGAAGGCCAGGTTAGGGAGCTTGAAGGGCCTCACGAACATGAAGGCCAGCATAAAGCGCACAGTTGGTGGCAGGTAATGTGTTTGACCGGCGTGGATTATTTTTCAACGCTTGGTTACCAGCCCGGCCTGGCTTTTTTAAGCGCTGGATTGATGTCACCGATTGCGACGTTGATTCTGGTGCTATTGACGTTGTTCGGCGCCTTGCCAATTTACAGCAAAGTTGCCGCCGCCAGCCCGCATGGGGAAGGTTCGATTTCCATGCTGGAAGATTTGCTGCCGCGTTGGCGAGGCAAACTGTTTGTTTTGGTGTTGCTGGGGTTCGTGGCGACGGATTTCATCATCACCATCACCATGTCGGCGGCGGACGCGACGGAACACGTTGTTCAAAACCCGCTGGTGCCGCATTTCTTTCACGATCACAGAGTCGCCCTGACGCTTTTGTTAATTGGTGTGCTCGGCGCAATCTTTTTGAAAGGCTTCAAGGAAGCTATCGGGTTGGCAGTTGTGTTGGTCGCCAGCTATCTGCTGCTGAATCTGATCGTGGTCGGCGTGGGAATCTACCATGTATTCATTCATCCGGAAGCGATCCCAGCCTGGAAAGATGCGATCTTTGCGATGCCGAATGTTCACGGCAACCCCTTTTTGGTGATTGGACTTTCGCTGCTGCTGTTTCCAAAACTGGCGCTTGGGTTGTCAGGATTTGAGACAGGTGTGGCCGTCATGCCGCTGGTCAAAGGCGCACCGGGTGATGATCCGAAAATGCCTGAGGGTAGAATTCGCAATACACGCAAACTGCTTATGAGCGCGGCGGCCATCATGAGCTTTATGCTGATCGCCAGTAGTTTCGTTACTACTCTGTTGATTGCGCCAGCGGAGTTTCAGGGACCCACGGCGACACAGCCAGCAGGGGCAGCTTATGGCCGCGCGCTGGCGTTTCTGGCGCATAAATATCTGGGAGAAGCGTTTGGCACAGTTTATGACGCCAGCACAGTAATGATTCTCTGGTTTGCCGGAGCTTCGGCGATGGCAGGATTGCTGAACATTGTGCCCAGGTATTTGCCGCGTTATGGAATGGCACCGGTATGGACGCGCGCAAATCGTCCCTTGGCGGTGGTGTTTACACTGATTGCCTTTGTCGTCACCATCATCTTTGACGCAAACGTTGAAGCCCAGGGAGGAGCTTACGCGACGGGCGTGCTGGTGCTGATGACTTCGGCGGCTGTGGCCGTGACCCTGCTGATGTGGCAAAAGGGTGCGATTCGGTATGCGTTTTTGACGATTACCTTGGTGTTTGCCTACACGACAATTGACAACATGATTGTCCGGCCTGAAGGCATCAAAATCGCGTCGCTGTTCATTTTGGGAATTATCGGCGTTTCGTTTGTGTCGCGTGCGCTGCGGTCAACCGAGCTTCGCGTGGAAGCTGTCGAGCTAAACGACACGGCGCGCCAGTTTATTGAGGAAGCAAAGCAGGGAACCATCCGCATCATCGCCAACCGTCCGGACCGCGGTGATCTTGACGAATACCGGTTGAAGGAAAAACAGGAACGTTGGAACAATCACATTCCAGCCAATGAACCGATCCTGTTTTTAGAGGTTCGACCCGGAGACGTTTCAGATTTTTCCGGCGCATTGAAAGTTCGTGGAGTGCAAGTGGGCAACTACAGAATTCTGCGAACCAGAAGCTCGGCGATTCCCAATGCAATTGCGGCGTTTTTATTGCACGTTCGCGATGAATCAGGGCAACTGCCGCACGTTTATTTTGGTTGGACGGAAGGCAATCCGGTTTGGTACGTGCTGAAATTTATCTTCTTTGGAGAAGGCGACACAGCGCCGGTGACGCACGAAATTTTGCGGCAAGCTGAACAGGATCCATCGCGCCGTCCGGCAGTTCACGTCGGCGGCTGAGGTTGTCAAAGACAAGTTAAGCTGGTAAACAAAATCGGGGTGATACTTTGCTTGAAGTATCACCCCGATGCTTTTCGGTTCATTACTTTCAAAATCATGGGGAATTTCAATGCAGATAAAGACTAGCAGGCCAACGACTGCCCAAACCTAGAGAAGGAAAATGAAATGCCGCACGATTTACCATTGCTCAACGACCTGATCATTCTTTTGCTGGCTTCCGTGCCGATTGCTTTTCTTTGCCACAAGCTGCGGTTGCCGGTGATTGTCGGCTTTATGCTGACTGGAATCCTGATCGGTCCGTATGGTTTGAAGTTGATCAATGATGTTCACGCCGTCGAAATCCTGGCAGAAATCGGCGTCATGCTGCTGTTGTTTACCATCGGCTTGGAGTTTTCCATCAGCCGGTTGATGGAAATGAAGCGGCTGGTGTTGTGGGGAGGCGGCTTGCAAGTCGTCCTGACCACGCTGTTTGGGCTGGGGCTGTTTTTCCTGCTCGGCTGGCCTTTCAAACAAGCGGTGCTGTTTGGATTTCTGCTGACGCTTTCCAGCACGGCCATTGTGCTGAAAACTTACAGCGACCGTCTGGAAGTGGATACGCCGCACGGGCGAGCAGGCGTTGGCATTTTACTGTTTCAAGACCTTTGCATCGTGCCGATGATGCTGATGGTTCCGATTCTAAGCGGTCGCGAAGGCGCTTCTGTTTCCAACATCGCGCTCAAACTTGGCACGGCAGTGGCTGCGGTCGCGGTTATCATCTTTACTTCACGCACGGTTGTCCCCTTTTTGCTCGGTCATATTGTCCGGCTTCGCAGCCAGGAAGTATTTATCATCTTTGTTGTGCTGGTTAGTTTTGGCACCTCCTGGCTGACGGCGCACTTTGGATTGTCGCTGGCGCTGGGCGCTTTCATCGCGGGTGTGGTGCTTTCCGAATCGGAATACAGCCACCAGATCATGGCGGACATTCTGCCGTTTCGAGACGTGTTCAACAGCATCTTCTTCGTTTCCATCGGCATGCTGCTTTCAACCGGATTTTTCATCGCCAATTTGCCAATGGTGCTGACCTGGTTTGTGGGGCTGGTCATTATCAAAGCAGTTATCATCGTTGCGGCCGTCTTGCTGCTCGGCTATCCAATTCGAATTGCAACGATGACTGCCGTCGGTCTGGCGCAAATCGGCGAATTTTCCTTCATTCTGGCCAAGACGGCGACTTCGCAAAATCTGCTTTCCGACAGCGATTACCAGCGATTTTTGGCATCGGCGATTCTTTCGATGGTCGCCACGCCTTTCCTGATCAAAGCCGCGGGGCGGATTGGTTACGCCACACAATCCATCTTTGCGCAAAAGGCCAAAGACTTGGAAGCCGTTGATGCAGAGGATACGGAATCGGAGCCTGATCCTGACTGTCAGGTCGTTATCATCGGCTATGGTTTGAATGGCCGGAATCTGGCAAAGGTGTTGCACCGCACGGGCATTCCGTATCAGGTGCTGGAGATGAATTCTCAAGCGATCAGCGAAGCGCGCGCGCAAGGCGTCCCGATTTTTTACGGAGACGCCGTGCGCCGCGAAGTGCTGCATCACATTGGCGTCGGGCAAGCGAAGATTCTGGTGATTGCCATTTCTGATCCGTCAGCCACGCGCCACGCTGTTTCGCTGGCGCGGGAAGTGAACCCGCAAATACACATCATTGTTCGCACCCGCTATATGTCGGAACTGACGGAGCTGTACAAACTTGGCGCGAATCAGGTGGTTCCTGAAGAGTTTGAAACAAGCATCGAAATCTTTTCGCGTGTTTTGGTCGAATTCGGTGTGGCACGCAACCTGATCCAGCGCGAAATCGAAGACATTCGCCGCGAAGGCTACCAGATGCTGCGCGGCGCTTCATTGCCACTTGCCGACCTGGGGCAGATTGCCGAGGCGTTTGATGGCGTGACAAGCGACATTCTCTTCATTACCGCTGATTCCCCCGCCGTTGGGCGCACAGTGGGCGAATTGAATTTGCGCAGCCGCACGGGAGTGACAATTACCAGCGCCGTTCGCAACGGAAATACCATGATCAATATCGGGCCGGATTTCAGGATTGCCGCCGAAGACATTCTGATTTTGATGGGCCCAGCGGAACAGATCGAACGCGCCATTACCAGTCTGAAAAAAGCGGGTGGAAAGACAGGCCAGCTTCAAGTGACGCCAGAGCCTGAAGCTCCTGTTGGCCAAATTGACGCTGTGTAAGGCCCAACCTACAATCTGGATGTGCTTTCGCATTTCTGAAAGCAAAGGAAGACTTATGGGAAGTAAACATCTGATCGGCATTGACGATTTCGTGGCCAAAATTCGCTCTTTTGAGCAAGGCGTCATCACGCGGGATGGCGTAATGGATTTTTGTGACAGCGTGCAGATCAGCGATTCGTCGTTGGAGCCGTTTGTTTTCTTCGATCAGAAATACTACACGCGGAACTTGATTTACCGCGACGACCTGTTCGAGGTGATGACCATTTGCTGGCAACCGGGCCAGAAAACCGCCGTGCATACGCATAACGGCCAGCTTTGCTGGATGATTCCTCAGCGCGGCAACCTGGGAATGGTGGATTACAAATGGCTGGGCTGCGACCATCCCGAACATCAAAACGTCGTTGGCTTGGACTGTCTGGCCGGTTCGGATCACACGAAACTTGAAGTCGTGCGCGAAGTCGAAGCATGCGCCGGTGGAGCGGTGATGACTGCCGACAAGCTGCAAACCATTCATCGGCTGTACAATTTCGACGAACCCGCAGTAAGCGTTCACGTTTATTCGCGCCCGATTGATTCCTGTGTGGCTTTCGACCTGGAAAAGCAACATTGTTACCGTCGGCAACTGGCGTATTTCAGCAAACACGGCGAGCTTGAACCCAGGCCGGAAGCAGTTCCTGCGCAGGTGTCGAATCTGGTGAATATCACGGTCAGATGAAACCGTGCTGCGTTTGCCAAAATAAAACCCAATCGCTAAGATGCCCGCTTCGCAAATGACCGAAATTGACGGCTATGAAGGCAGTGACGAGGACGCCAGAGCAAGATGGCGGCTTCAGATCAACACGTACATCTTTATTCTGGTTGCGATGCTGGCTGCGTTTTTCTGGTCCGGTCGCAGGATGATGTTGGGCGTGGCGATTGGAGCGATTTTGAGCCTGTTCAACAAACGTTGGCTCGAAGGCAGTATGCGGGCGATGCTGAATCATTACATTGCCCGGGAAACCGGCAAAATCCCGCCTTACACCGTCTCAAAATTCATTTTGCGGTATTTCGTTATTGCTCTTGTCATTGGAGCAGCGGTTTGGACTGGCAAAGTTCATCCGCTGGGAATCGGAATTGGGTTTGCGGCCTTGGTCGGCGGAGCGATGATCGAAACGATTTATCAGCTTTATCTGGGGTTCAAAACGAACCCGAATTCATCTCAGGAATAATTAGCGATTATGTTTTTACTGAATATGCTGCAAGAACACGGAGAAAAAGCTGCTGAGGGTGCGGCAGCCGCTCAGCACGGCGCTGAAGCCACCGGCCACGCTGCGCAGGCAGCAGGGCATGCGGCCGAAGCTGCTGGTCATGGCGGAGGACATCATGTGCCCTGGCTGGTTGAGCAGGTCAATCATCTGCTTGGCCCGACAGTCTTTGAAATTCAAAAGGCGATCATGCCCCCGATTTACAGTGCGCTGAAAATCTTTGGCCCGCACTGGCCCGGCGAAGGCAAAACCTACGACCAGTACATTGCCGCGGGCGAACTGCCGATTCCGACGCAAATCGTGATGTTTTCGCTGGTCGTGTTTATCGCCGTCGTTGTGCTGTGGCTGCTGCGCGGCAAGCTTTCGACGGAAGCGCCGACTTCGCGTCAGCAAACCTTTGAAGTCGCCGTTGAAGCGGTTCGCGGTTTTCTGGCCGATCTGGTTGGGCCCGGCGCGATGAAGCATTTCCCCGTCGTGATGACGTTCGCCATTTTGATTTTGCTGTCGAATCTGCTGGGAATGATTCCAGATATGGTTTCGCCGACGGCTAATTTCAATGTCACGCTGGCGCTGGCGATCACTTCGTTCCTTTATTACAACTGGATCGGCATCAGAAATAACGGCGTGCTTGGACACCTGAAGCATTTTCTGGGACCTGTGCCGTGGCTGGCGTTTCTGATGTTTCCGATTGAAATCGTCAGTAATCTTGCGCGTATTCTGAGTTTGAGCATTCGCCTGTTCGGCAACATTTATGGCGAAGAGCAGGTCAGCGGAGCCATTTCCGGAATGGTTCAGTGGGGCTTGCCGATTCTGTTGATGCCGCTGGGACTGCTGACATTCTTCCTGCAAACCTTCATCTTCATTTTGCTTTCGATGGTTTATCTGGGCGAAGTTTCGCACCACGACGATGGCCATCACGGTGACGCGCACGGACACGAACCGGCAGCGGCGCACTAAAGAGTTTTACCCGGGCAGGCCGAGCGGCTTGCCGTCTTTGACAAGATGCAGTGACCGGCCAGGAACTTGGCAGCTTCAAGTTACACCGAGGCGAAAACGTTGTGTGGCGCTTGCAGCCTCCCAAGGCATGCAATGCAGACCCGGCGTCGCATTCATCCCGAAGCCGTCCAGGAACCAGCCGACATCACGCATCAAGAATCAACACTTCGGGCAAACGAGATTTCATATTGCTGTTCATACCAAACTCGGTTGCCGGTGATGTTGAAGCCCGCAGTTTGTGGGCGTACCCATTTACTTCTTAGGAGAAAAACAATGACTCGTAACGCAATTCGCGTGGTTGTCAGTTTGATGGTTGTTCTGTTTTCGGCGGTCAGCGCATTTGCGCAAGCGCCAGAAGCGGCTGGTGGCGGAAACGGTTTGGCCAAAGGTCTTGGCTACATCGGCGCAGTGGTCGGTTTCGGCATCGCTGCAGGTCTTTGCGGACTGGGCCAGGGCCGTGTCGGCGCTGCGGCTTGCGAAGGCTTGGCCCGCAACCCCGGCGCGTTCAAAGGCGTTCCGCTGCCGATGATTCTGGGTCTGGTGTTCATCGAAACGCTGGTGATCTTTACCCTGGTCGTTGTGCTGCTGATCGTTCCGCAAGCCGGAGCATAAGCAAGCCTGACAAATTCAGTAAAACAAAGGCGCATCCATTTGGGTGCGCCTTTGTTTTTGTGCTTTTGCCTAAAACCGTAGTAAGTGTAAACTGTGTGCGTTCAAGGTGCTTAAATCAAAAAGCTAAAGTGAAACAAGAAGAATTTGCCCGAATGTTTTATTGTCCGGCAGTCAGTGTTCAGCAGCCACCCCCTCCAGTTGACGCCTGATTGCAGTATCCGACAAGGAGTTTTTATGTCCCTACGTCTGAGGAAAGCAATCATCACTGCGACGCTCTTGTCATTCGTGTTCGGCACAATATCGCCTGATATGTATGCTCAAAGGTTGGGACGCGCTCCCTTCCGCGATGTGGAAGGCACTGCACCAATTCCCGCCGGGTCGCCTATTCCTGCTGGAACAATCATTATTTTAGAAATTGACGACCCATTGTCGTCCAGCAGTTCCAGAGTGAGCGACAGGTTTCGCGCGCACGTCGTTAGCCCGGTGGTTGACACTTCCAACAAAACCCTGATTCCAGTTGGAATTGTTGTCGAAGGCCACGTAAGTTCCGTCACCAAAGCAAAATGGAGACACCGATCAGGCGTCCTGGCAATTGTTTTCGATAATTTCCGCAGGCCGAATGGCGATCCGGTTGTGGTCCGGGGAACGTTGACCAGCGCCGATGCGGATGACCGGAAACGACTGGACGAAGAAGCGAATCTGAAACCGGATTCTAGCCTCAAGCGCGACATCGCGTTTGTCGGTGGCGGGGCAGGCGCGGGCGCAGCCATCGGCATATTCGCGGGAAGCGCTTTGGTGGGAGCCGGAATTGGCGCAGCCGTGGGATTGACTGCTGCTTTGTTGATGAAAGGCAAGGACGTGACGATTGAACCCGGTCAGCGTTTTGGAATGGTGCTGACACAGCAAATTTCCGCAAACCTGTTTCAGCCAAACGCTACTCCAATACCGACACCGATTCCGGTTCCAACTCCAGCACCGGGGCCATTTTTCCCGCCGCCGACACCAACGCCAACGCCTGTTCCTGGCACGCTTCCAGGACCGCTGAATCCTTATGATGCGACAGCGCTGCGCGAATCAGACGGATCGGTAAGGCTAAGAGTGAATGCGGAAGCGCCTTCGTCCGGTTGGCGGGTGTTTAGCAATCACGAAAATCTGGCGAACGGAGTTGTGCGAATACGGCTTCGCGGAACGCCTCCGCGCGGCAGCAACGGTTACAGTTCACAATACCAACAAAATGCCATCATTCCGGTGCCTGAAATTTGCCTTGACGACAAAAGCGGATTGCTTCGCCGGGCAGAGTTTATGGACAGGTACGGCAGGTCCAGTTTTACAGTAGAAATTCCCTACCAACCCGGCAGCCGTTACGGTAAAGCGCCAGCGTCTGCGCCTTATAACGCCGGGACAAATTATCCGAATACAAATTACCCCACTACAAATTACCCGCCTTCAGGCATTCCAACCGGAACGACTCCTGGCGGAAATCCGGGGACTTCCCAGCCTGGTACTTCGGTGCCTGCTCCTACTTCTTCCATTGGAGCCATGGCGCAGAGCGCGGCTGGCAAAGTGGATTACATTCGCCGGGAATATGCTGGCCAGTTGGGCTATATGATTGATCGTAATAATCAAGCCACTTTTATCGGAGCGCAGCAGCCATCAACGGACCAAAGACAATTTTTTGAAGGATTGATGGCGTTGCACGCTTCGTTATTGAGGCTGCAAACAAGTTCTTCTGATGTGAATACGATGCGCAGCAATGGCCAGCGGGTTCAGGAAGATGCAAACTTCACAAACCAGGCTTGGCGGCGTGTGCGGCTGGATACAAATCTGAACAACCGTTGGCAGACCGTGTATTCAGAAATCAGTACGCTTTTGAGTGCGGCTTTAAGGTAAGTGTGATTTAGAAAAGGGAATACGCCCGACAGGGCTCGAACCTGTGACCTACGGCTTCGAAGGCCGGCGCTCTATCCAACTGAGCTACGGGCGCGTAATCCGATTTTCAATTGCGGCTTTCAAACTTCGATTCGGAAAGTATCACAGACCAAACTAAAGCGGCAATACGTTGCCGCTTTAGTTTTACCGGAACTCCGATTTCGCCAGTGCTGTGTAACGGGATCCTGCCGGATGCAGTTCGCTTTGGAATAAAACGATTTCTCCAACTTCAAAAGCCAATTCCGGCAGCGCGTAAAGATCGGCTTTGGCCACCAGCGGTTTGATGTTTTTCCCGGATTTCATGCGGCCAATGGTCAGGTGTGGTTTGAATGGTTTGTCATCCTGATTGAAGCCTCGGGCAATCAGTTCGGCATCCAATCGCTTCTGCAACTGTCTGGCGACTTCCATCTCACCGGCCAAGCCAACCCACACCACACGCGGTTGGCGAAAGTTTGGGAAATAGCCAATGTCTTTCAGTCGCAACGTGAACGGCTGAAATTCGGCAGCAGTTTCAGCGCAAAGCTGTTTTAACTCGTCCAATCGCCGCTCTTCGACTTCACCCAGAAAACGCAGCGTCAAATGAATGTTGTCAGGCTTTGCCCACACGACTTCGGCTCCTGTTTTCCGAAGCTCCGTTTGCAACCTGGCCAATTCAGTTTTGATGGCTCCGGGAACTTCAATGGCGATAAACGTTCGCATAGCCTGACTCAATCTTTTTCCAACGGCGACATGCGGCGAGGATCGTGTGTTGGACGCGAAAAAATCCGATTGAAAAAGCTTTTTTTGCGCGGGGAAAGCAATTTTCTGATTTTTGGGATCAATTTGCGTGCGGCGACTTCGCCCGCTTCAATCATCTCAGCGGCTTTGGAAAGATCGTCCGGGCGAACGCGTTCAATCTCCGGGCGGATGATGACGTCGGCGTCAGAGTAAATGTAACTGACGGCGCTTCGTCCCATAACGGAAAGTGATTGAGACATAATCGTGAACATATTGGTCGGTTGGGGAATCGGCAAATGCTGGGAATTCACGTCTACCGCAATCACAATGTCTGCGCCCATCATCCTGGCAACTGAAGCCGGAATGTGGCCAACCAAACCTCCGTCAACCATCATTCGGCCATTTACTGTTACCGGCGTATAAAACACCGGCATGGCGCAACTGGCGCGAATGGCCAGCGGAATGCTGCCTTCCGTGAAAATCACCATTTTGCCGGTTTGCAGATCAGTCGCCACCGCGCCAAACGGAATGCGGGTCTGTTCAAACTCCGTGACGGGGAAGTTTTTTCGGACGTAATCTTCGGTGCGTTCGCTGTTGTAAAACCCCAGCAGCGAAACCGTTGGCCGCCCCAGATCATTCCAGCGAATGGTTGTAGCCAGTTTTTCGATTTCATCAGGCGAAAGCCCTGTCGCATACGCGCCGCCGATCAATGAACCGACGCTGGTTCCGGCCAGCAAATCAATCGGAATGTCATGCCGTTCCAGTTCGCGCAATACGCCCACGTGCGCGCAACCGCGCGCCATGCCTCCGCCAAGTGCCACACCCACAACCGGTCGTTTTTCATTGTTCTGTGCCATTTTTTCAACCTCACGGAATAACAAACGCCCACTGCCAATCTACATTTGGAGTTTTCTTTACGGCAAGACCTTTCTCAAGTTTCGTCAAAGTTTGACAGTTTGCTGCCCGGCTTTTACCGTTGCCTTATGGTCACACTTTCCGACATCAAATCAGCGCGAATTCGTCTGGGGCGCGCAATTTACCAAACGCCTTGCCCATTGTCGCTCACGCTCAGCCGGTTGTGCGGCTGTAATGTGTATTTCAAGCTGGAAAATTTGCAGATGACCGGCAGCTTCAAAGAGCGCGGCGCTTTGAACAAACTGTTGCAGCTTACACATGCAGAGCGCAAAGCCGGTGTCGTTGCCGCCAGCGCGGGAAATCACGCGCAGGGCGTCGCGCATCACGCCACGCGCCTGGGCATTCGGTCGGTGATTGTCATGCCGAAAGCCACGCCGCTGATCAAAGTCGCCAACACGCGCGATCTGGGCGGCGAAGTTGTCTTGCACGGAGCGAATTACGACGAAGCGTTGGCGTACGCGCGCGAACTTTCGGCTCAGCATGGCTTTACGTTTGTTCATGCGTTCGACGATGAAGCGATTATCGCCGGGCAGGGAACCATCGGACTGGAATTGCTGGAAGAGGAAACGAAGTTTGACGCCGTTGTCGTGCCCATTGGCGGCGGGGGAATGATCAGCGGAATTGCCATCGCAATGAAAGAATCGCAACCTGGCATCCGCATTATTGGCGTCGAGCCGGAAAATTTCGCTTCGATGAAGGCGGCAGTGGAAAACGGAAAGATCATTGAAATCCCTTCGCTGCCGACAATTGCTGATGGCTTGGCGGTCAAACGCGCGGGGCAAAAAACTTCCGAATTGGTGCGGCAATATGTTGATGACATCGCTACCGTCAGCGAAGACGAAATTGCCAGTGCGATTTTGAAGCTGCTGGAAATTGAAAAAACCGTTGTCGAAGGCGGCGGTGCGGCGGGCTTGGCGGCGGTGTTGTTCAACAAGCTTGCGGGCCTGGAAGACAAGAACGTTGCCATCGTCATCAGCGGCGGAAACATTGATCCCAATTTGCTTTCGAAAATTATTCAGCGAGGCCTGGCCAAAGACGGGCGCATGGTTCGCATCCGCGCAATGATGCGCGACCGTCCGGGGGAACTGGCGCGCATCTGCAATCACGTGGCGGAGCAAGGCGCGAACATTCTGGAAGTTGAACACAACCGCGCTTTTTCAAACCTGGAAGTCGGCGGCGTGGAAATTGATCTGACGCTGGAAGCGCGCGGGCACGATCACGCTAATCAATTGCTGCAAGCACTGAGCGAAGACGGAATCCAGGCGAATCAATTAAGCTGAACCGGCGGCTATTTGAGAGTGACGTTTTCCAGCCGCCAGCCTTTTTCTCCGCCAATAACCAGCGTCGCCTGAATCTGGTCGCCTTTCTTCACCTTGCTCAACAGCTTTTCGTCTCGCAAGGGAAAGGGCATGGTCATCGCTTCCATGTAGCCTTTGATCTCCTCGTGCTCGATGGTTACCTGCTTTAGCTCCACCTCAACCGAAACGATTTTTCCTTTCAGCGGATAGCGGCGTTCGGGGTCTACCGCGTCGGGCTGCTTTGCCGTAGCCGGTGTTGCTTTGGCCAACGCAAGTTCAGCTTTCGCCTGGTTGCTCGGAATCTGCCGCGCATAAAGCGCAATTTTCCAGATGGCTTCGTCACTCAGGCGACCTTTGAAGCCGGGCATTCCGCTGGATTTGATTCCTTCGTTGATGACCGCATAAACCTCGCCTTCGGTCAGCGAAGACGTTTTTGAATCTGTCAGGCTGGCAGGTTTGGTCGGCATAGCAGCGGCAAATTCCGTTTTCGCCATTCCGTTTTCGCCGTGACAAGCGGCACAGCGCTGCAAAAACAAAATGCGTCCGGCGGCAATGGCTTCTTCAGTTGGTGCAACAGGGCTTTTCAACTGCTTCGCGCTGTCGAAAGAGAATTTTGGCGCGGACGAATCTTTGGTCGAATCGGCATAAATGATCTGGCGATAACTGATTTCCGACGGCTGTAATTCCTTCTTCCCGTTGGCCTGAGTTGGCCGCAAAAGAGTCCGTTTGGTCCAGTTGCCACGCGCATCAAATTCATATTTGACGGAAAGCTCGACACCGACCTTGTTTCCATTGTCGTGCGTTCCTCTTTCGACGACATTGCCTTTGGCGTCGTGCTCAACAAACTTCTTTGAGTTGTTGTCCATATTCAAGACGTTGCCGTTGTCGCCTTTGACAGTTGGATCAAACAACGCTTCGTGTTGAGTGATGGCAAACCCGTTTTCCATCACAATACGAAACGGCGTTTGCTGTATTCGTTTTCCGGCAGCGTCATAAATCGCCGTCGAAGACGCCTGCTGAATTTCCAGCCACTGGCCGTTTTGCTGGTCCAGCACAACATCGTCAGTCAGCGTGGCCCTGACGTCGCCGGTCAAACCGTCCCGTTCGCGGTCGCTCAGCAATTGAGGATCAATTTTGGGTTCGGATTTGCACGCAGCCGCCAGAATCGCGGCGGCAATCAACAGCCAAAGAGTTTTGTTTCGCACATAACCTCGCAGAAAGGAATTGTCATCTGTTGGGGACGTAAACCGACCAGTTTGTCAGCGCGCATGTTGCCTTGATTGGATTTCCTCCAACAACCGTTCCAGCAATTCAATTTGCTTTTGTTGCATTTCGATCAATGCCATCCAATCGCGTTCGCGCAATTCCGTCAACTGTTCGTGCAATTGCAAAATCTCCAACTCGGCTTTGATGTTCACTTCGTAATCGTGTGTCGCCTGTTCGCGATCTTTGGCGGCCATGCGGTTCTGGCTCATCATAATGACCGGAGCCTGAAGTGCGGCGATGCAGGAAAGAAGCAGGTTGAGCAGAATGTACGGGTACGGATCGTACGCGCGCTGCATCAGCACAAATGTGTTGAAGATCATCCAGGCGACCAAAAACGCCAGAAAAATCAGGATGAACGTCCAACTGCCGCCGAACGCGGCAACACGGTCTGCAACACGTTCGCCAAAGCTCAGTTGCTCATTGAATTCACTGATAACGTCGCGTGAAATGTGGCGATGGGCGATGAAACGTTCGACGATTTCGCGTTCCTTGGGTGGCAGCTTTTCCAGCTCGATTTGCAACAGTTTGCGCGCAGTTTCCTGGCGATTGATTTTGGCAACCTTGTGATTCATTGAGCCTCCTGTCGGTAAATGTCTGTTGAGGCCAGCTTACAGCAGGATTTGATTTAGAACATAGGCAGGGATCAATTTCTATTTTGCCGGGCAGCAATTTTTCGCAATTTGGACCTGACCAGGCCAATCAAGCCGCCGGGTTCAAAGGCTTTGATCAACGCCAGGATAGGACCCGGTTTGAACTGAGGCGGGTAAACGGCAAGGTATTCTTTTTCGACGAATGTAGGCGCGAATTTGGATTTGAAGCGATGCAGGGAGCGGAAATGGTAAAACATGTCCATGTGGCAGTAGACCAGTTTCAGCACACGGGCCACGAGTTTGAAGTTGTCTACGGGTTCGACGCCGGCCAACGGTGAAGTCGCCAGCGTCGCCAGTTGAGCGCCTTCCGCGGATAAATGCTTCAGGGCTTCGACAACCAGCAACTCGCTGACTCCGCGCTCTGCTTCAGGGTGGCGAATCAAATCTTCCAGATACCAGCCTTGGCGGGCGTAAATTGGCGAACAGGCCAGCAATCCTTGCAATTCGCCCTGTTGGTTGCGCGCCAGAAAGTAGCGTTTGTGATCGCTGAGCGTAAACGGGTTTAGCTCCAGCAACCAGCCAAGCGCGTCAATTTCGCGTGTGTCCAGCCATTTGTTGCAAAGGGAGTCAATTTCGGCGTGAGTTGTTGCCGAGTGCCCGAAATCCCGATTGTAAGGTTTGACGCTGATTCCGGCGTTTCTTGCCTGATTGACGCCAGCGCGAACTTTTTTGGCTCGGTCTCCCGCAGGTTTCCATTCCGGCAATTTGAAATAGCCCGATTCGCCAACCGACAAAAGACCCATTCCGCATTCGCGTGCAATGGCTGCAAATTCTTCTCCGACCGGCAACATCAAACACGTGAACTTTTTTCGCCTGCAAAACTCCAAAAAGCTTTGCGTCACCTGTTGCCAATCTTTCCTGGCTGCCAGCGGTGCTGCAACCACCAGCAAAACCTGGCCAATGCGGCGAAATACAACCGCGCCTTCGGGAAATTCAGACCACCAAACGTTCATTTCTCCATACAGCGAAAGAAAAGATTGATGCTCATAACCATATTGCGTCAGCAGTTGAATTAACCGCCAAGAGGAATTGGTGGTTGATGAAATATCGTCGTCTGACTCTGCTGTAGCCGGAAGCAGCGGCTGGGCTTTGGAAGAAAGCCAATCTGTTTGTCGAAGCAGTTCAAGGAGAAGACCGGCGGCTGATCCGATCATCAATCCTTTGGCTGTTAGACCTGTTGCCCGCCAAAGGGAGTTGCGCGTCAAATGCCCCGTAACGATTACCACAAACAGGCTTTTGCGAGTCAAAACCAGCGACACAAAACCGCCGATTGCTCCGCTCAGTGCGGTGGTTTGCCCCATTTTTTGCTGAGACAATATTCGTTTGCCGAAAAGACCGAGGGCTCTGGTCATGACCGATTTCCAGGGCAGATTTGGCGAGGGTTGCAGATAGCGTTGGCAATGCCTCCCAAAGCTTCTGCCACATCGCTATCGCAACCCTCAAAAACGAAGAAAAAGGCGGGCAGGAATTTCGATCCCTGCCCGCTAAACCGTGAGCCAGACATTGCAGGTATTAACCACGGATGCTTTCCAGCAGCATCGCCGGCTCACGTTCCGTGCCTGTGCTCTTTTCAGGCGCGAATCTCGTCAAATTTTGAATCCGTTGGGTAGAAAGCTGGCAATTGGTTGCAGACTTGCTCTTAAAATCGAAAGTGCTTCCGTTGCCTTCAGGAGGTGTAGGCAACGGAAGCCATCATCGGGCAAATACTCCGCGTTTATTTGCCCGAAGGTTTGGTCGCCGCAGGCGTTGTCTTTGCTTTCGCTTTGCCTTTGGCTTTGTGTTTGGCTTTCCCTTTATTCTCAGTGCTGGCAGCGGCAGGAGCCGTTTTGGCTTTGGTGTCCTGGTTTGTGGTCGCAGCAAAGGCGCTGGTAGCGCCCATCAGCAAAGCCGCCAGTGAAAGAGTCGCGATAGTTTTCTTCATGCTATAAATCTCCGTTCTTGGGATGATTGCTCTCATCCGGTTTTTGGTGGAATTTCGACTGCCGCTTGGGGGCAAATCCCATTGCGCAGCATTCGTGTGAATTAAGAGCATTCGTTTTATTAGTGTGCCTGATTGGTCAATAGGCAGAACGTGGGCCGGTGATAACGCGATAAAGCGTCAATGCCAGCAGCACGCCAACCAATGAAATCATCCAACCTGTCAGATTGTTTTCAGTGCCCAGAAGCGAGCGCCCAACAAAAATTCCCATTGAGGCTCCAATCAGTCCGATTCCGGCAATGACGATAGCTTTTCCGATTCCCTTGCCGGGCATAAATGGCTTGGCAATCACGCCGATTGCCACTCCTAAAGAAATTTGCCCGATCAAGGTAAGCACTGAATTACTCCTTTCGCCGATCCATTTGGCAAAAACGATGCCATAAGAATTCAAGTGCAGAATCATCCGCCAAGTTTTGTGAAAGTGCAGTCAGGAAAGGCTCTTTGGCAGGTTTCGGCAAATCCAAAGCGCCACGCTGGCGCAAAACGCCTGTTTGTTGGCGAGGCGTTTTGGCGGGAACGGCTGGCTAAGTTGCAAATTTGCCACACGACTTGCGGAAGAAACCGCCGAATCTATGGCTTGCTGTGGCTGGCACTGACTTTGCTGCCAATCAGGTTGTGGCCGCTCTGTTGGCCGATGGTGGACTTTGTTAGGATGCTTGCCGCTGAAACCTAAATCTATATGTTGCACCTGAAACTTCACACCAAAACAACCTTGCTGGTTTCGGCGATAACAATCGCTGTTCTGGCCGTCATGATGTTTGTCATTGCCGCGCGTGTGACCAATCTGGTGCGCAGAGATCAGCAGTATCTGGCCGAATTGCAGGCGCATAGTCTGGCGGATCACGTCAGCACTTCCGCAGAAACGTTTGATGTAGAGCGATTGCAGCGGTCAACCCAGTTGGTCCAGGGCGGGCGGCCTTTCATTGTTAGCGTTCGGCTGTGGGAATTGTTGTCGGGGCAATTTGTTGTGCGCATTGCGTCATCGGACAAATTGCCTCCGCAAGCCATGGATACAGACGTAAAGGCTGCGCTGCTGCAAAACAAAGCCGCCAAATTCAACAGCCCCATCACGGACGACTCTGATTCGGTTTACTTTCATGCTTACGCGCCCTACTACAAACAGGGTCAGCTTGCGGGGGCCGTTGAAATCGTCGAACGGCTGGATGACATTCCGGGATTGGTCAAGCTTTACTCTCAATCCGCGACGCTGATTGCTCTCATCGCCGTGCTTCTGTTGACTTTGGCGACGTATTTGCTGTTCCGGCAACTGATTTATCGCCCGATGAAGCGGCTGTTGTACGCGATGGCTCGCGCAAAGGCCGGTTCGCTGAAAGCGCAGGCCCCGGTGTTGGCGAGGGATGAATTCGGGCGCTTGTCGGAAGGCTTCAACCGAATGATCGCGCGCATCAGCGAAATGACGCGCGAACGCGAAGCCCAGAAAGAAATTCTTCGCCAGCGCGTGCTGGAAGCAACGGCGGAATTGCAGCATCGCAATCAGCAACTTGCCGATGCCAACCTGCAATTGTGGGATGTGTCGCGCAAACTGGGTGAAATGGAACGCCTGGCCGCTTCCGGTCAAACTGCGGCGCAATTTGCCCACGAAGTCGGAACTCCGCTGAATTTGATCAGTTGCCACGTGGAATTGCTGCGGGACGAAATGCGTTCCAATCCGCAATCCGCCGAATCGCGAACGAAAATCATTGGCGAACAAATCGAACGAATTGAACGCATTGTCCGCCAGATGCTGGACCGCACACGGCTGGAAAAAGCCGTGTTGGCTCCGGTGGATTTGAACATGATTCTGCAAGATGTCGCCGACGCCACACGGCCCAGGCTGGATTCCCGCCACGTTCAATTGAAGCTTTCGCTGGCGCAAACGCTGCCGATGATTGCCGGTTCATCGGATTACCTGCAGCAGGTGTTTATCAACCTGATCAACAATTCACTGGACGCCATGCCGGAAGGCGGTGAGTTAAGCATTGCCACTTGTTTGAAACCAGATGAGGGGAAAGTCGTGGTCGAAATTGCCGACAGCGGTTGCGGAATGAGCGAAGACGTTCGCGCGCGCATTTTCGATCCGCTTTACACCACGAAAGAAAAAGAGCGCGGCACAGGGCTGGGATTAGTCATCGTTCGCCAATTGATGCGCGAACACGGCGGCCAAATTGAAGTCGAAAGTTTGCCCGGGCAGGGCGCGAAATTCAGACTGCATTTCCCCGCAATCGAAAATCACCTAAGCGTAGCGGCCAAAGCGGAGGCAGCGCGATGAAACGAATTTTGGTCATTGATGACGACCGCGCTTCGTGCAATTTGCTGCGCGAACTGTTCACCTCGCAAGGGTGGAACACCGTCACGGCGCAAACGCCGGACGAGGCGTTGCGTCTGGGGACAACTGAAAAATTTGATCTGGTGGTCAGCGACATCAATCTGGAAGCCGAAAAGTCCGGCCTGGATTTGCTGAAAAGTTTTCGCGACCGATGCCCGGTCATTTTGATTACAGGCTTTGGCACGCTCGATACAACTGTTGCTGCTTCGCGCGAAGGCGCCTGGGATTTGATTTCAAAACCGTTCAAAGTTCAGGAAGTCACTTCCGTCGTTCGCCGTGCCTTGGAACGCGCAGACACTGCCAAAGCAGATGAAAAAGTGGCCGCCGTATCGTTGAGCGAACAATATCGCCAGACAGGATTGATTGGCCGCTCTCCGGCCATGATCGAACTGTACAAAGACATCGCGCTTGTGGCGTCTTCCCGCTCGACGGTTTTGATCATTGGCGAATCCGGCACCGGCAAGGAATTGGTGGCGCGCGCAGTTCATCAACACAGTCCGCGCGCCGCAATGCCATTTGTTCCCGTCAACTGCGGAGCGCTGACGGAAACTTTGCTGGAAGCGGAATTGTTCGGCCATACCAAAGGTTCATTTACCGGCGCAGTTTCTGACAGAAAAGGATTGTGGGAAGAAGCCGAAGGCGGAAC
>CAYLJQ010000014.1:0-28486 GCA_964383955.1 uncultured Heliomicrobium sp.
GACCTCAGTCTTTGAATCTTTTTTCGCCAGGTGGCGCGCGTCACCTCGAGCGGTCTCTCGCTCAAGACGCGTTTGCTGCAGTTCGCGGCCAATGTTGTTCCCGGCTGCCCATACGCTCCCCAGGAAGTATTTATTGTTGTAGCGGCGGAACTCAAGGCGTGAAACGGTCCGCGCCGCGCCGGATTGAATCTGCTGCGTGTTGAACACAGCCTTTACCTGACCGTCAGCGTCGCGCAGCAGAAACCCGTCACCCGTCGCCGTGCTGGTGCCGTAAACGGTGTATGTGCCGGCTGGCAGAGTCGTCTTGCCAACGTTAAAAGCGAACGGGACGGTCACGGTCATTTGCCTGGTCATTTGCGCTTTGGCGACGACACCCAGCATCAGACATAAACTCAATGTAGCGGCGATCTGTAATAACTGTTTTTTCATTTCGTATCCTTCTCCTGGTAGTTGTTGACCGGCATCCGGAACAGGCTGCCGATTCAGACGCTTTAGTAGCGTCCGTTTATCATTGTTTTAAGGCTTCGCTATTGCGTGATCAAAGATGAAAGATTCGGGATGTCACCTCGCAGCCTTTCTACGGAAGCTTATCCAACCGCGAAGCGCCACCCCGAATTTCAGGCGGCAAGCTCAGTCTTTAAGGTGACTAGTTTGCAGCCGCCGCGGAATCCTGAAAAAGGATGGCTCTGTCGTCATTCTTGAACACCACTTTTGACAGCACTGCTCCTTTATCCGTGTTGGAAATGTAAGCTTGCGTTTGAGCTGCCTTCGGTTCGCCGCTGCGGACACTCACTTTAACGGTCGCCAGCACTTTGGACCCATTCGAGATGGTGAGTTCGTTCGTTTCAGCGTTGAACCTGACGTCATAATTCCCGGGATTGAGCTTTACGTCATTCACTTGCGAGGGTTGTGACAAGCCAATTGAGCCTTTTAGATTTTTGCCATCAGCGAAAACTGAGGCCACACCCAGCATTACCATCAGCGACAAAGCAAAGCTTTTGAGGATCATTTTTTTCATTTCGTGAGTTACTCCTTCTTTAAGATCAATCCATTTATATTTCGGATCGTGCCAGTTTTTGACGTTTGATCCGGAGCGGCAGAATTTGACGCGCTCAACCCATGAGACGGGAATTGCGGCCAAAACAGGACACGATGCGACCAAGAATTTTTCAGTCTGCCGGAACATTGACTAATGTCTGGACTTACGCCGCCGCATGGTAAGCTGTGACCTCTGGTTAAAACCCAACGTCTGTGGCAATAGATGTCAATTTCCGGCTCGCAACAAATCACGCATTTACTTTTGGCCTGGGGTCAGGGCGATCAGGCGGCTCTAGAAGCATTGATGCCGCTTGTCTACGACGAACTGCGCAAAGTGGCAGCACGCCATCTGCGCGGTCAGCGCGAAGGGCACACGCTACAGACCACTGCGCTGGTCAATGAAGCTTATTTGCGGTTGATTGATGCAAGCCAGGTGCAGTGGCAAAACCGGGCGCACTTTTTTGCGGTCGCAGCGCACTTTATGCGGCGTATTCTGGTGGATTTCGCCCGTTCGCGGAATTACCAGAAGCGCGGCGGCGGCGCACAACAGGTTTCGCTTGATGAGGCAATGATTCTGGCTCCTGAACACGGCGCGGATTTGTTGGCGCTGGACGAAGCGTTGACGCGGCTACAGGCGCTGAACGAGCGTCAGGGGCAGGTGGTCGAACTGCGCTACTTCGGCGGCCTCAGCGAAGAGGAAACAGCCGAAGCGCTCAAGGTTTCGGTGCGCACGGTGCGGCGCGATTGGAACTTCGCGCGTGTCTGGCTGCATCGCGAACTGACGGGAAGAGGCAATGATGACGCCTGAACGCTTTGCACAGATCGGCCAGTTATATGGTGAAGCGGCGGAGCTTGCGCCGGAAGCGCGCGCTGTTTACCTGGCGCAGGCCTGTGCAGGCGATGAAAATTTGCGCCGCGAAGTCGAGTCGTTGCTGGCGGAGGAAGAGTTGGTCGGAGATTTTATGGGGGCGCCTGCACTAAAAGATGCGGCAGCGCTGGTAACCAGAGAAGTGCCGGGCACACTTGTCGGCAAGCAGCTTGGCCATTACCAGTTGCTATCGTTTATCGGCGCAGGTGGCATGGGCGAAGTTTACGCCGCCAGGGACACGCGGATCGGGCGCAAAGTTGCCATTAAATTGCTGCCAGCCACCGTGGCCCGTGACACTGACCGATTGCGCCGCTTCGAACAGGAAGCGCGCGCTGTCGGGATGCTCAACCACCCGAACATTCTCACCATTCACGATGTCGGCACGTATGAAGGCGCGCCATACCTGGTTACGGAACTGCTGAAAGGCGAAACACTGCGCGAACTTCTCAAGAACGGGCCTTTATCGCTGCCGCAAGCGATGGTGATTGCGGTTCAGATCACACGCGGGCTGGCAGCCGCGCACGAACAAGGACTGGTGCATCGTGACCTGAAGCCGGAGAATCTTTTTATTATTCAAGATAGCCGATACGGGCGCGTCAAAATTCTGGACTTTGGGCTTGCCAAGTTTTCGCAAAACCCGTCGAATGGCCTGAACGCGAACGAGCTTTCGTTACCTGCCGTCGCAACCAATCCTGGAATGGTCATGGGAACGGTTGGCTACATGTCGCCCGAACAGTTGCGCGGTGAAACGGTGGATGGCCGGGCTGACATCTTCGCCTTTGGCGTGATCCTTTACGAAATGCTCACTGGCGAACGTCCTTTTCGCGGCGTTTCGACAGCCGATACGATCAGCGCAATTCTTACGCAAGATGTTCCTGAGCTGCCAGCGGCTCTCAGCGCGCAGGCACCCGACCTGGCCCGCCTGATTCATCGTTGTATGGAAAAACAGGCACAGCGGCGCTTTCAAACAGCCAGCGATCTTACGTTTGCGTTTGAAACCTTGACCCGCTCAACGCTCAACTCTTCAGGAATATCGCAAGCTGCCACGCCGGATGGGGTGACCAATCAAAGCGCACAAACGCTGCGGTTCAATCCCAGCGCGAACCAGCCCCACACGGGCCGAATGAATTGGCTGGGCTGGGCTGGTTGGATTATGGCCGGGGTGTTTATGATCACGACCATCGGACTATCCGTGGGGTATTTCAGACGCCCGCCTGCCTCTTCCAGAGTTGTGCCGTTTACGAGTTTTCCCGGGCAAAAATCCAGCCCTGTCTTTTCCCCCGATGGCAATCAAATCGCCTTCATCTGGGAAGGCGGTGAGAGCGCCCAGCGCGGGGTTTACGTCAAAGTGATCGGTGAAGGAACGCCGTTGCGCGTGGCCTCCAATCCTGGCTTCCAGCTGGCCTGGTCGCCGGACGGACGCACCATCGCGTTTGACCGCATGGGCAATGATGGCGGGATTTTTACAGTGCCCACGACCGGCGGCCCGGAACGCAGGCTGAGTGAGCTAAGCGGTCCCTTTGCCTGGTCACCTGATCAAAAAACGCTGGCCATTGCCAGCCGCAATTCCCCGCAAGAATCTTCCAGCATTGTCCTGCTTACGCTGGATACAGGGGCCACGCGCAAGCTGACCAATCCTCCTGCCGGTTCCGTCGGTGACCAATCACCAACATTTTCACCGGACGGACAGAAGTTGGCATTCATTCGCAGCCCCGGAACTCAGGTTGGCGACATTTACCTGATTACTATCACCGGCGGAGAACCGCAACGACTGACCTCCGATAATCTGTTCCTGAACGGCGGCCTGGCCTGGACGGCAGACGGACAGGAAATCGTATTTTCCTCGACACGTGGCGGCCTGCCTACGCTGTGGCGCGTTCAAGCGCCGGGTGGCAGATTGCGGCGTTTGATCGGGATTGGCGAATATGCGCATCAACCGGCAATTTCTCACGTCGGAGACCGGCTGGCGTATCTCTATCGCAAAACAGACACCAATATCTGGCGCGCGCCTGGCCCGCTTTCGAATTCTTCAGCCAGCGAGCCAAGCCCGGTCGTTGGCTCTACGCGCGAAGAATCCAGCCCGCAGTTTTCCCCTGACGCCAGCCGTATTGCCTTTGTCTCTGACCGCAGCGGCAGTCGTGAAATCTGGGTGTGCGACAGCGACGGACGCAATCCGGTGCAACTGACCAATTTCGGCGGCAGCCACACGGGTTCGCCACGTTGGTCCCCGGACGGCAAACAGATTGTTTTCGATTCGCGGCCTGCGGGACTGAGCAGCATTTATGTAATCAATGCGGCGGGCGGCTCTGCGCGCCGATTGACTGGTGGAAATTCTGAAGACGTGCTGCCGAGCTGGTCGCGCGATGGGCGCTGGATTTATTTCGGCTCGCGTCGCAGCGGAGACTGGCAAATCTGGCGGACAACCACGACCGGCGATCAGATCGAGCAAGTGACCAAAAACGGCGGCTATGAAGCGTTTGAAGCGGCGGACGGCAAGACCCTCTATTACGCCAAACGCGAGCCTGGCATTTGGCGTATGCCTCTTCCCGGTGGCGAAGAAAGCCTGATTCTTCAGCAAGGGATGTGGGCCAATTGGGCGTTGATCGAACAGGGAATCTGCTTTCTGAATCCACGCGCGCTGCCACAACCCACCATCGAATTCTTCAGCTTCGCCACTTCCAAAGTGACCCAGCTCTCCAGGCTTGAACGGGACAGAGCTTTCGGCGGCTCACCACGATTGGCAGTTTCCGCCGATGGAAAATGGATTCTCTATGGGCAGGTAGATCAAAGCGACAATGACATCATGCTGGTGGAAAACTTCCACTAAGCGTTCGTGGTGAAAGAGATTGCCAAATACAATCCACCGCAGACAAGCTTTGCTTGCGGTGGCTGAGAGTAAACTGATCCTGCCAAACGGCTGGCGCTTGGGCTATTTGATGTTGATCGTTACGGTATTGGCAGACTGACCGTACACGCTTAAAGCCACATCCACGTTGCCTCGTCCGGCCAGGCTTTTCCTCTGGTGTTGTATGTGACTAACCTGATTTTTCCTTTTCGACATCTCGACTCCTTCTTTTGAATTGATATTGGCGTATTCCCTGACTTCGGTTTTCCCAAAGCGTGACCGATTTGCACTTCGATCAGCTTGTCTTACAAATTCGACTGTGGCAAAAAGCGACTGACGATTTTCCGCAATTGCTGACTAGCACCAAACCCATCCCTTCAGGAGAGATAAGCTTATGAACAACCGTCGTGATTTTGTGAAGTCATCCGCTGCTGCCGCAACCGTTGGCGCACTTGGCTTCAATATCAATTCGTATGCCGCCAACGTGAAAAGTCCGAACGACACCATCCGCGTCGCCTGCGTCGGCGTGAAAGCGCAAGGCAATTCGCACATCCGCGAATACCTGAAAATGCCAAACGTCGAAATCGCGGCCATCTGCGACGTGGACGAAAAAATCCGCAATCAGCGCATTGGCGAAATCGAAAAAGCTTCCGGTAAAAAACCGGCAGCGTTTGTGGACATTCGCAAACTGCTGGAAGACAAATCCATTGACGCCATTTCCATCGCCACGCCGAACCACTGGCACAGCTTGATGGGCATCTGGGCCTGTCAGGCGGGGAAGGACGTTTACGTCGAAAAACCCTGCTCGCACAGTTATTGGGAAGGCAAGCAATTGGTCGCTGCGGCGCGCAAATACAACCGTATCGTTCAGCACGGCACGAACAGCCGCTCGACTCCGGCGTTGCGCGAAGCCATGCAAAAACTGAAAGAAGGCGTTATTGGCGAGGTGTATATGACGCGCGGCTTGTGTTTCAAATGGCGCGACACCATCGGCAAAAAACCGGATTCGGCAGTGCCGTCAGGCGTGGATTACGATCTGTGGACGGGTCCGGCACAGAAACGTCCGTTCAACGAAAACCGCTTCCATTACAACTGGCACTGGAATTGGGATTACGGCAATGGCGACATCGGCAACCAGGGAATTCACGAAATGGATATTTGCCGCTGGGGTTTGGGCGTGACGTTGCCGACGAAAGTCTTTTCCATGGGCGGCCACTTTATGTTTGACGACGATCAAACGACGCCGAACACGATGATTTCCAACCTGGAATTCAATGTGAACGGCAAAAAGAAAATGATCGTCTTTGAAGTCCGCCACTGGATGACCAACAACGAAGCCGGAATTGGTCAGAAAACAAACAACCGGGGCGAATTCGACAGCAATTGCATCGGCAACGTTTTTTACGGCTCGGAAGGCTTTATGGCGATTGACGGTTACACGTCGTACAAAACCTTTCTTGGCCGCAAACAGCAACCCGGTCCAAGCCGCACGGAAGGCGCCAGCAACTGGGCGAACTTCATCACCGCAGTTCGCAGCCGCAAACGCGAAGACCTGAATGCCGAAATCGAAGAAGGTCATCTGTCGTCAGCGCTGATGCATCTGGCGAACATTTCATATCGAACCGGCCGTTCGCTGGATTTCGATCCGGCCAAAGAAACAATCACCAATGACGTCAAAGCCAACTTGATGTTGCGCGACAAGTACCGCGCTCCATTCGTTGTGCCGGAAAAAGTCTAAAAACCGCTCACTGACCAGCGCGAGCGTTCCAAGCAAACTGACGGGGACGCTCGCGACTGCCCCCACGCCCATTCGCCCTGAAAAATTCAGCTTTTTTCTCCCGCCCTGATTCGTGCATAATGGCGTCCGGCCCCACTAGCTATATCCCAGACAAGGACAAACAGGTTTATGAGACTCATTCATCGGGCATGCTTTGCTTTTTCCATACTTCTTTTCTCAGCAATCTTTGTGGCCGCCCAAGCCGGTAAATTCACTGTTCAGATTGTCGCCGCACCTTCGCAGACTGAAGCCGATGCGACTGTGAAAGAACTGAAAGCCAAGGGCATCGAAGCCTACATTGTGAAAAGCCTGATTCCGGGCAAAGGAACTTTTTACCGCGTTCGCGCCGGGTTGTTCAGCAATGCCAGTGACGCGCGCAAATACGGCGAAACGCTAAAGCAGCAAGGCCTGGTGCCGGACTTTTTCATCGCCGCCTATGAACGTCCGACGCCTGTCGCTTCCGCTTCGCAACCCGATGCAACGGAACCCACCGCGTCTTCAAAACCAACGGCCAAACCGGCAGGCAAACCCGCGGACAAACCCGCGGACAAACCAATCGGCAAATCCAATGAGAAAGCGGCTATAGCGGAACCGGCAACTAAAGAGCCGGAAAAGACATCGCCGCCCGTGACAGAGCCTCCTAAAACGACGCCTACGGTGAAAGAACCGGCCAAGGAAACCGCCACGAACAGTGCGCCGAAAACTTCCACGGGCAAAGAGCCTGCGGCGATTCCTGTTGCCTCATCGGCCGTTTCGCCAGCCCCAAAAGTCAATTTCACCCAATTCAAAGATTCCCAAGTCGGTTTTACCTTCGACTATCCCGCTTATTGGGCGGTGAATCCGCTGACGTCCAACGCCGCGCAAGCCCAACGCGTGAATGCCGGAGCTTATTTTGAATCCGTGGATGACAATGCCTTTATGAATGTCATCTGGAACGAACTGGAAAAAGCCAATAACCCTGCCAACAACAACGACCTGATTATTGATGTCATTCTGACCAGCATGAAATCCGGCAAAGAGACTCAATCCATGGAAGTCATTTCGCGCCGGGTTGAAGAAGTCAAAGGCCAGATCAAAACCTATATGGAATTGCGCGCGAAATTCGTTTTGGCCGGGCAAGCTTCGCCGCTGGAATTTCTGGGCAAAGCGCTGATCGTCCGCGCCAATAAAGGCATTCTTCTTGTCGCCATGTTTTATTCCAAGGACGCTCCGGCCCAGGTTCCCGGATTGGCGGAAAGAGTCATCGCATCGGTCAAAACTCCTGAGTAGCCGTGGCGATTGCGAATCGGTGCGTTCCCTGCTTTCAGCCTCAACATATCGAATTCGCGCCCTTGGCCAGACAGTCCGAAATTTGAAGCGTTCGTTCAGCGCAAACTTCTCTTGCAGAACCGTTCAGGTTGCGTTGGTTGACGGTCGCACATAGCGGCGGCTACACTTTTCTTCCAATAGAAACCAAACCCAATCGGAACGAATCATTATGCAATCAAAGCTGTCCTTCTTTTTGTGCTCTGTCCTGTTGCTTGGCAGCGCGTCTGTCACCTTTGCCCAGAAAAATGACAAATCGAATCCGGCAGTTCCGGAAACGCCGCCTTCGACGCCTTACAGCAATGTGCGCCGCGACAATTTGTTGAACGGTTTGCAGATTGTCACGCTCGACCGGCAAAGCGATTCGGTGGTGAAATGCGACTTGATCATTCGCTGTGGCGCAATGTTCGACCTGACAGGCAAAACGGGTTTGTCGGCGTTGACCCAAGAATCGTTGATGATCGTCAACCCGCGCATCAAAGAGGAACTGGAATCGCTCGGCGCAAAAGTGGATTGGGGCGTTACTTCGGATACGACCTGGTTTCATCTGGAATCGCCGGCAAATACGTTCGGGCCTGCGCTGGAAATCGTTGCACGCTTGCTGGTGGTGGAAAATGTTCGTCCCGAAGCCTTCAAAAAAGCGCAGGACTCGCTAATTGCCCAGGTCCAAGCCGCCAAACTTTCGGCTGCCGAACAAGCTGACGCCGCGTTTTTGAAGGCGATTTATGGCGAACATCCTTATGGCCACAACCTGGAAGGAGACGCAATTTCACTGGGCGCAATCAAGCAGGGTGACGTGTACGACTTTTTCCGGCGGTTTTACATCGCCAATAACGCGTCCGCAGTGGTGGCGGGAAACATTTCTCACGAACGCGTCATGCAGGTGTTCAAGGTGCTGTTCGGCGGATGGGTCAAAAGCCAGATCATTCCCGCCACGTTTCGCCAACCTGTGCAAACCGCGCAGTTGAAACTGGTCAAAGTTCCGCTGGCTGATGCGTCCAACGTCGAATTGCGCGGCGGATTGATTGGCGTCAAACACTCAGACGCGGACTATCTAACGACACAGGTGATTGCCCGGTTGTTGACCAACCGTTTGAGCCGTGAAGCCGGATCAGCAATCAGTTTCACCGTCAAATCCGAGCCTAGAATTCTGTCCGGGCCGCTATATTTTTCAGCAGTGGCAAGTTCGGAGCAGGCGCAGGAATTTTCGCGCCGAGCCACAGATGCGTTTGCTTCATTGACTGGCGCAGCCGTTGCGGAACAGGAACTGGCAGCGGCCAAATCGGCACTGGCGGCGGAGTATTCAGCGCGACCGATCGAACACAACCTACGCGACATCGAAATGTTTTTGTTGCCGCGCAACCTGCCTGTGGAAATGAATAAAAAGATCGAAGCGATTTCCGCCGCAGATGTTCAGCGCGTCGCCAAACGATTGCTGGACGCCAACGCATTGACCGTCGTTGTTGTCGGCAAAATCAACGAGAATTTCAAACCCGGACTGTAGATCAAACCTAGATCCCCACTCTCAACATTGAATTTAGAGGGGGGATTCGTCTTTATGCCAACTGTCACCGAAAACAAACTTCCTTCTCAGCCTGTACCTAATCCTGAATTCAATGCTGCGGGGAAAACCAGCGCCGTTCGCGCCATGTTTGCCGACATTGCCCCCAGCTACGACCGGCTGAATCACTTGCTTTCCATCAACATTGATAAAATCTGGCGGCGATTTACCGTCAAAAAACTGATGGACGTCTTGCAACGGCCAAACGCCATTGCGCTGGATTTATGCTGCGGCACCGCCGACCTGACGCTGGAACTGGAAAAGCACGCGCGCGTCATCGGCTGCGATTTTTGCCATCCGATGCTGGTCATTGGCAACGAAAAGATTGCCGCTCGGCAAGCTGGTAAAGCCACGCTGGCCGAAGGCGATGCGCTGCATTTGCCGTTTGGCGATCAGAGCTTCGACGCCGTAACGAATGCGTTCGGGCTTCGCAATCTGGAAAACGTACAAACCGGGCTGAATGAAATTTATCGTGTGCTGAAACCCGGCGGACGCACAGCGATTCTGGAATTTTCGCGGCCTGTGGTTCCGGTTTTCCGGCAAGCGTTCGAGTTTTATTTCCACAACATCTTGCCGCGCATCGGAGCCATGCTTTCCGGTTCATCGGTCGCCTACACTTATCTTCCAAAATCCGTCAGCAACTTCCCCGATCAAAAACGGCTGGCGGAAATGATGCGCTCCGCTGGGTTTGTCAACGTGCGCTATCACAATCTGTCCGCCGGGATCGCCGCGTTGCATTTGGGAGAGCGTGCCTTGCCGCCGACCAACGTAAAATCCTAGAATCAGCCAGTCATCAATTCTCATTTCGGGACAAGGGCTTGCAAGGTACCTTGATTCGAAAGAATCTTAACTTTTCACTTGCTGCTGTTTGCATGGCTGATGACTTACATCTTTTTTTATCTTGGCAAACTTATTTGACTATGATCGAACCAATCAAGTTTTTTACCGACAAATTCAGCATCTCGATTTCGCAGATTGAGAGGCTTTTGGACGCGGCGCTGTCGAAGGGCGGCGATTACGCGGATTTATATTTTGAATACAACGTGCTGAACAACCTCAGTATGGAAGAGCAGATCATCAAATCAGCCAATCGCGCCGTTCGTCAGGGCGTAGGCGTCCGCGTGATTTCAGGCGAACGAACCGGCTTTGCGTATTGCGACGAAATTTCGGTTGATGCCATTCACAAAGCCGCAGTCACAGCAGCCTGCATCGCTGATAGCAAGACTTCAGTCGGAGCGGTGAACGTCACGCCAGGCAAGGCGGCGCAGGATCTTTACCCTGTGCAACAATTGCTGGGCGATCAGCCGCTGGAAGCGAAGATCGAATTGCTAAAGCGAATTGATCGAACGGCGCGCACTTACGACCATCGCATTCGCGAAGTACAGGCCGGACTGGCGGACGAATTCAAAGTTGTGATGATTGCCACCAGCGAAGGCGTGTTGATTGGCGACGTGCAGCCGCTGGCTCGCACACGCGTGATGTGCATTGCTGACGACGACGGAAATTTACAATCCGGGGTTTCTGGCGGAGGCGGGCGCATCGGCTTCGATTACTTCAACGACGCGATCATCGAACATTACGCCAACGAAGCCGCTCGCCAGGCGATTGTCCAGCTTGATGCCGTGGATGCTCCAGCGGGAACGATGGAAGTTGTGCTCGGCGCTGGCTGGCCCGGAATTCTGCTGCACGAAGCCGTCGGGCACGGTCTGGAAGCCGATTTCAATCGCAAGGGCACATCGGCGTTTTCCGGCCTGATCGGCCAGCCGGTCGCCAGTCCGCTTTGCACTGTCGTTGACGAAGGTTCGATTCCGAACCGGCGCGGTTCACTGAACATTGACGACGAAGGCAATCCAACCGGGCAGGCGGTGCTGATCGAAAACGGAATCTTGCGCGGTTATCTGCAAGACAAACTGAGTTCGCGTCTGACCGGAGCCAAGCTGACCGGCAACGGTCGCCGCGAAAGTTATCGCCATCTGCCAATGCCGCGAATGACGAACACGTTCATGCTTGGCGGCAACGACGCCCCCGAAGACATTATTCGTTCGGTCAAACGCGGGCTTTATGCTGTTCAGTTTGGCGGCGGCCAGGTGGACATCACTAACGGTAAATTCGTTTTTTCAGCCAGCGAAGCCTATTTGATCGAAGACGGCAAGATCACTTCGCCGGTGAAAGGTGCAACGCTGATCGGCAACGGCCCGGTGGCACTGACCAAAGTCGTGGCGGTCGGAAACGATCTGGCGCTGGATGAAGGCATCGGCACTTGTGGCAAAGATGGCCAATCGGTTCCAGTCGGTGTTGGAATGCCAACAATCAAGATTTCCGAGATGACGGTTGGAGGCACGAAGTAACAATGACAATTTCAACTGACCTGCTTTCCGACATCATCAAACAGGCAATCAAACGCGGCGCGACGGACGCCGAAGCCATTGCCAGCGAATCCACGGAATTTTCCGTCGAAGTCCGGCTTGGCGAAATTGAAAAGTTACAGGAAGCGGCTTCGCGCGGAATCGGCTTGCGCGTGCTTTGCGAAGGGCGACAGGCTTCGTGCTCAACTTCGGACGTTTCCCACGAAGGAATCGAGGAATTGATCGCCAATGCCGTCGAAATGGCCAGGCGGACTTCTGTGGATGAAGCGGCCATTTTGCCTGCGCGCGAAGAACTGGCGATGGAACTTGCCGATCTGGGGTTGTTCGATCCGGCAATTGCCGAACTTTCGCCGGAACGAAAGATCGAAATGGCTCGCACGGTGGAAGACGCCGCGCGCAGTTACGATCCACGCATCACCAATTCCGAAGGCGGCGCTTGTCACACCAAAGTCGGCAAAATGACATTGGTCAACAGCCAGGGATTTGCCGGTTATTATTTGGCCACCACTTGCAACCTGTTGACCGTGCCGATTGCCAAAGAAGGCGAACAGATGCAGGTGGGATTTTGGGGTGACCGGCAACGCAAACTTGATGCGCTGGATTCGCCGGAAGTGATTGGGCGTGAAGCTTCCAGACGCGCAATCCGCAAGCTTGGCGGCCAACAAGTTGACACGCAGGAAGTCCCAATCGTTTTTGAAAATGGCGCTGCCGAAGAATTATTGAGCGATTTTTTTGATGCTGTCGAAGGCGGTGCGATCTTTCGCCGATCTTCGTTTTTGGTTGGACAGTTGGGCGAGCAAATCGCTTCGCCGCTGCTGACGATCGTGGATGACGGAACGATTCGCGGCGCGCTGGGTTCCAGACCGTTTGACGGCGAAGGATTGAAAACCCGCCGCACCGTTGTGGTTGAAAACGGCGTGCTGAAAAGTTATCTGCTGGATTGTTACACTGCCCGAAAGCTGAACCTGAATTCAACGGCCAATGCTTCGCGCGGATTGACCGGCGCGCCAAGCGTAGGAGTCGGAAACTTTTTCATTGCGCCCGGCGTCCAAACGCCGGAAGAAATCATCGCTTCCGTCAAAAACGGGTTTTACGTCACGGAAATGATCGGTTTTGGTTTCAATCCTGTGACCGGCGATTATTCACGCGGAGCCGCCGGTTTGTGGATCGAAAACGGCAAACTGACTTCCCCTGTTGAAGAAGTAACGATTGCCGGAAATTTGAAAGAAATGCTGAA
Source organism: uncultured Heliomicrobium sp. (assembly GCA_964383955.1). Classification (GTDB taxonomy): domain Bacteria; phylum Acidobacteriota; class Blastocatellia; order RBC074; family RBC074; genus RBC074. The sequence continues at coordinate 12,998 of CAYLJQ010000014.1, forward strand.
AGGGATTGAAATGGTCGGGAACGATTTGCGGTTCCGCGGCAACATCGCCGCACCAACAATCAAGCTGAACCGGATGATGGTCAGCGGCAAGTAAGCTGAAATACCGAAAGGATACGCTATGCCTGAAAGCAATCAAGAAGTGGCCATGTTCGAAAACCGAGAACCACAGCAAACAGAGGAACAAAAGAAATCGCGCAAGTTTTTGTGGATCGGCTGGATTCTCGCTGTCTTATTCGTCGCCATCGTCGTTCTGTTCGCCAAATCCAAACCACAGGAAGCCAATGTATTGGAAGGCGCTTTGACCGCAGGCAACGCCGAATTCGAAGCTTATAAAAACAATGTCGAGGTTGAAGCCACGGACAAAATCGTTCACCCGAACATGATCGGCATGTTCCAATTGGAAGTCAGAGCCAATATACACAATCGCGGAGATCGCCCCATCAACGGGATGGAAATTGTCGGCAAAATGTTCGATATGGAAGACAAAAGCATCGCTTCCAGGTCAAGCACACCGATTCCAGGCTTGAGAAAAGAGCCGCTCAAACCCGGCGAATCAATGCGTGTCAGCGTCAAGATTGACGCTCCGGCCAAGATTACCGAAGACGACATCAAAGACGTAGCCATTGAACTTAAATCACTGAAGTTTCAATAGCTGAAAACAAACCGAAAAAGTAAATGGCGAGTGCGGATGGAAACTCCGCACTCGCCATTTACTTTTTAGCCACTCTGCCAGGTTAGCAACTATTCGTTGTTAATTTTCGCTGGCGCAGCGACTTCGACTGCCGCATCCGTTGAAATCACGCGGTCGCGGAAAAATCGCGGCGCAATGGCAGCATAGATTTTCCCGGCGATTCCGGTGGCGTGGTTTCCACCAAATTTGGAATCTGACGTAATGACTGTCACAACAACCTTTGGATTTTCCACGCTGGAAAATGAAGTGAACAGCCGCAGCTTGTCACGATCTCCGGTGCATGTCCCGGTCTTGCCAGCAATCTGAAACAGAGGATTCGCCGCGTTACGCGCCGTCCCAAAATTCACCGCGCCGATAATTCCGGGCATGAACTTTGCGCGGTCGTCACGAGACATTTCAATTTTACGTTTCAGTTCCGGCTGGAAATCTGCGGCGTCTTCAGCCGTGCGTGGCACCCGCGGCGTGTACAAATTGCCGCCATTGGCAATGGCGGACGTGAAAGCAGCAAGCTGAATCGCCGTCACGCCAAACCCGTCGCCGTGGCTTGGCATCAGCGTGCTTCCTTCCTCCGGCACAAATCCGTCGCTTTCATTTGGATAATTGACACCGGTTTTCTGCCCGAACCCAAAATTTTCAGCGTATTTAATCACCTGGTCATAGCCCAGTGACCGTCCCACGACTTGAAAGAAAGGGTTGTTAGATTTCGCCAGCGCGTAAGTCAGGTCCATGCTGGAACGACGACTGACTTGCACGGCTTCATCCGGTTCGATCATGTTTTGGTTCAATGCCGCCAACCCAACAATCATTTTGACTGTCGAGCAAGGCTTAACCGGCGAACGCAATGCCATTTGCTGATTGACGACGGTGAAAATGCGGCCGGAGTTTGGATCCATCACGACCACCGTGGCGGAACGTCCGCTCATCGCAGACAAAACCGCTTGCCGAATTTCCGGGTCCTCGCCTTCCGTTTGATCTTTCCCGATGTTGTTTGCCGCGATATTGCTCAACGCGGCATCACGGGCGCGAGCGGCTCTGGCTCTGGCCAGATACAGCGCGCGAGCGCGGCGAAGCCGAGCCGAGCGAGACAATCGCACACGCGACCCTTTAACTACGCGATTGCGCGCGGAACGCGGCTGTGCAGCATTGACCGAACGATTGCGCCGATTGCGGCTGGCAACCTGTCTCTTTTTCTTGCGGGATGAGCTTTTGGCGATTTTGCCAGTGGAGTTTTTGGCAGAAGTTTTGTTCTTTCTGCTTGCTGATTGTTTTTTCGTTTTAGCCTGAGCCGGTAACGAAGATCCCACGCTAGCGACCAAGAATGTCACGATGACAATCATCGTGACAGCACGGAAAAATTTCCTCATTTTGCATCCCTTTCTGAAGCCCGGTCGTGGTGCGCTCTTGTATGAATAACTACGAATAAGCTTCAGGGGCAACTAGCGTTTGGCGCTAGCGCCGGACAATGAACGTTTCAGCAGATTTCACTTTGTAACAATCTATTTGGACTCATCGGCCTTCAACGTTGACAAGCCGGGGGTTGGCGCACGGCAGCGAGTCTAACAAAACTCTTTCCAAGCAACAACTAAAACGATGCCTCTATTCCGGCAATCCACCATTGACGAATTCAACCGGCCAGTCTAATTTACGCAAGGATTTGTGAAAAAACTTCGGACTTGCACGAAATGGGAGCGACCTCACTCACGAATCAGCTTCCAACTTTCGTTTCACTAAAGCAAATAATCAATAGAATAGCGGATAAAGCCCTTACTTTTTGGAAAACCCTGCATTCGAATGAAGGAAACTCATGACTAGTTCAAGAGTATTTCTTACGCTTTAGCTAGTCTGAATTCTCTCTTTTACTAACAACTGACACACAAAACTCACGATCATTTCATTGCGTCTTGCTCCTATAGTTGAGGCCAGTCATGTTTGGTAGTAGCAGCCCGTTAAACCCGCTCCTAGACCTTCGAATGGCATCGGCGCACACAAGGCGTTTCTGGAAACCCAAACCTTCGAGGATGTTATGAAAAAAACTACACGCACTGGGAAAAAACATCACAGGATATTCCGTGTCCTGGCGCTGTTTGCACTTTTGCTGACAGTCGGCGTTGTCGCCTGGCAGGCAAGTCAAACAATGAAAGCGTCCAGTCTGGCAGCGGCGTTTGAAAGCAGCCGCAATTCCCTGGATGCAGCCGTTGAAAACTTCAAAGCCAATGAAACGGCTGAAAACTGGCAGGCAGTCGAAATCGCCCGAGAGGCTTATGAAACCGCCTTCAATACAGCGGCGGCAGCCAACGCGATCAACCCCAACCCCGTTCTGGCGTCAAGCGCTGCACTGCAGCAGCAAACGCTGGCCGGAATCAAGCGGGGCTTGAGCGCGACTCAAAAGAAAATTGGTTCGCGCCTGTTCATCAATGTGCTGAAATCGCGCAACCAATTGCCTCAACAACTGAGCTCGCTACGCAGCAAAGTTGAAACCACCAGCGATGGACTGGCAGTTGTTGACGTGACCGCCAAAAACCGCACCGCCGGCTTAAAGGTGATTGACCGGTATGGATTCAGAGTCAGAAGTGCCGTTGGCAATATGATTCGTACTGAGGTTCCCTTTAACAAGTTGGAAGAACTGGCCGCAAATGCCGAAATTATTGCGATTCGGGAAGCGCAAAAAGCGATGACGCATCGCCTTGATGCTCCGCCTGCCAGCGCCGCTTCAACTCCGGCAATGTCGAAAGAGCAAGTTGTTGCTGCCAAGCGCGCGGCGTTCCGCGACCGCCTGAAATCGGCAATGGCCAATATGGCGGTCAACGTTTCCGAAGGCGACAAAACCCATCGAGCGGAAGCCGCGAGAAACACTTTCGGCGTGAACGGGACCGGCGTCAAAATCGGTGTGTTGTCAGACGGCGTTGATTCGCTGGCCACTGCGGTTGGATCCGGTGATTTGCCGCCTGTGACAGTGCTGCCTGGACAAGCAGGTGCCGGCGATGAAGGCACAGCGATGCTGGAAATCGTTCACGACCTGGCTCCGGGCGCTCAGCTCTATTTTGCAACGGCGTTTAACAGCATCACGTCGTTTGCGCAAAACATTCGCGACCTGCGCACTGCCGGTTGCGACATTATTGTTGACGACATCATTTACTTTGCCGAACCGGCCTTCCAGGATGGGCAAGCTCCCAGCGTCATTACTCCCGGCAATGGTGGCGTGGTCATTCAGGCGGTCAAGGATGTAACGGCGGCTGGCGCATTGTACTTCTCCTCCGCAGGCAATGAGGGCAATAAAGATGATGGCACTTCCGGAGTTTGGGAAGGCAACTTTAGCGCTAGTGCCGCGACGGTTCCTGGCCCGTTGTCGGGCGCCAATTTGCATAATTTCGGTGACGGTGGAAATTCGAACCTGATTACAGACAGTGGCGTTCAAATCGCTCTTTTGCAATGGGCAAATCCGCTCGGCACCGCTTCTACCGACTATGATCTTTATGACATGAACGGTACGCTAACAACGATCTTTGATGCCTCCACAGATGTTCAAGATGGGTCAGGGAATGATGACGACCCGATCGAAGGCATCAGCCCTGTTTTTGATGGCGAGCGCCTGTTGATTGATCAGTTTGCTACAGGTGTGAACCCTGGTCCCATCGCTCTTCGCATGCAAGTTTTCCGCGGACTTTTGGAGCAAAGCACAGCCGGTGCAACATTTGGCCATAGCTGCGCGGCGTTGGCATTCGGCGTGGCGGCTACTCCTGCGGCAGGAGCGTTTGCTCCTGGTGAACCGACAGGACCATTCCCCAATCCACATAGCGGGACCGATGTTTCAGAAACCTTTACGGCAGATGGGCCGCGCAGAATCATCCTTGATGAAAACGGCGCAGCGATAACGGCAGGAAATTTTTCAATGACTGGTGGTTTAGCTCGCCAGAAACCGGACATTACAGCGGCTGACGGCGTTGTCACCTCCGCTCCCGGATTTGATCCGTTTTTCGGAACTTCGGCGGCGGCTCCGCATGCGGCAGCAATTGCAGCGTTGGTCAAATCTGCCAATCCGTCTTTGACAGCAGCACAGATTCGAACCGCGCTGATTTCTTCGGCGATTGACATTGAAGCTCCCGGAGTAGACCGCAATACCGGCGCTGGAATCGTCATGGCCTATCAGGCATTGCAATTCATCGGCGCGACGCCACAGGCATTCCTTGCGCTGGGCGCAACAACCGTAACAGAATCCGCTGGCGACAATGACGGATTCCCGGAACCCTGCGAACGGCTCAATTACACGTTCAGACTGGATAACAATGGTGCTGTAACTGCTACGGCGGTTTCTGCGGCGCTGACGTCCTCTACTCCTGGTGTGGTGATCACTCCAGCTTCGACTGCTTATCCAAACATCAATGCTGGTGCCAACGCCACAAATGCAACGCCATTCAACGTTGTACTGCCTTGCACCCTGGCTTGTGGCACAACGGTCAATTTCACGTTGACAGTAACGTACACCGGCGGTCCAAGTCCCCAGGTGTTCAACTTCAGCGTCCTTCTTGGCGCTCCTGGCACTCCTGTGACGGTTAGCTACTCAGGTGCCGTAGTTCCAATCGCCGATGGAGGCGATCTATCAGGCACATTGCCTGGCGCTGCTGCTCTGGCGACGCTGAACGTTGCTGGTGTTGGACCAGTCTATGACGTTGATTTCAAAATTGATGGCACTACCTGCAACGCAACCGCTGGCTCAACGACCGTGGGTATTGACCATAGCTTCGTCAATGACCTGGAAATCAAACTGACGTCGCCCAGTGCGACAACTGTACTGGCGATTGATAACACAGACGGTAGCGGCAACAACTTCTGTCAGACACGGCTGGATGATGACACTGCCAATCCATCCATTCAGACAGTCGTAACGGCAAATAACCCCTTTACCGGCACGTTCAAACCCGCCAATCCGCTTTCAGCATTTGACGGTCAGAATGCCAACGGCAACTGGACACTGTCTGTGCAGGATTTCTTCAGCCAGGACACGGGTAACATCCGCGCTTTCTCGCTGATTCTTACTCCGCTGGTTTGTTCGACAGCGCCTTGCGCCGTCGTCTGCCCGGCAAACATCACCACTCCGGCGACTGGCGTTAGCACCGTTGTAACTTACGCAGCGCCAGCCGTTACGGGTGGTTGCGGTGTTGTGACCTGCACTCCGGCGTCGGGATCAGGCTTCGCCGTTGGCACAACCACTGTCACGTGCAGCCCGCAATCCGGCGCTGCCTGCACATTCACAGTAACCGTGGTGAGTCCTTTCACCCCAGCACCGACGGCTTCGCTGTTCGATCCGCTGGCTTGCTCAGGCCCGGGCAACAAGGTCAATGGTTCCTTCGGCGTGCCGAACACCACTCCCAACCCGCAAACCGGAACGGTCACAACGACCTTGCCGCCCCAGATTGTGGGCGTGCCAAATACGTGCCTGACAAACTTCGGAAGCTGCACGGTCAGCGCTGGCTCGGTTAACTGGTCAGGTACGATTCCTGCCAACCAAACCCTGACAGTGAGCTATATGGCACAGGTTGCCGATGTTGCAGTGAATGGTACGTACTGTGCAACGACAACCGCTGTGTTCAACGCAGTAACAGGATCGGTTCAGGCTTGCCTGACGGTCAATTGCCCGCCTGTCGGTCCTGGAGGAATCTTCCCGGCTGCTTCGGAAGCAAGTGATCAGGCAGCAGGTTCAGTGTTGATTTACAACATCTACACTTCCGGCGCGACCAGCGGAAACACGCAAAACACTCGGATCAACATCACCAACACCAATTTGTTGTTGCCGGCGTTTGTCCATCTGTTCTTCGTGGCGGAAAGCTGTTCGGTGGCGGATAGCTACATCTGCTTGACGGGCAATCAGACGGCGAGCTTCCTCGCTTCTGACCTTGATCCGGGCACAACCGGTTACCTGGTGGCCGTGGCGGTGGACGGCGTTCAAGGATGTCCGACCAACTTCAACTACCTGATCGGCGATGAGTATGTGAAGTTCACAACGGGCCATGCCGCCAACCTGGGCGCGGAAGCGATTTCTGCCCTGGCTGGAGGCTTGCCGTTCTGCGATGGCAACTCCAATACTGCAACGATCAACTTTGATGGCATCAGTTATAACCGGGTTAGCCACGCGCTGGCGCTGGATAACATCGGTTCGCGAGCAGACGGCAACGATACCTTGCTGATCCTGAACCGCATCGGCGGCAACCTGGGAACCGGCGCGGGCGTGTTGGGAACGGTCTTCGGTCTCTTCTACGACGATGCCGAAACCGCTGTCAGCTTCACCTTTAACGGAGGCCATCAGTTCCGCGGCTCGCTCTCGAACAACTTCCCGCGCATCACGCCAAGGTTTGAAACCTATGTTCCGGCGGGACGCACGGGTTGGTTCAGGGTGTGGCCGACAACACCGACGCTGTGGGGTATGACCGGAGCGGCGATCAACTTCAACCCGAACGCCTCATCAAGCGCAGGTGCCTTTAATCAAGGGCATAACCTGCACAAACTGACGTTGACCAACACGGCCAACTACATCATTCCGGTTTTCCCGCCAAGCTGTTAACTGGCTGAGCGAAAGCCTCTCTTTAACTCGCGGAGCCGCCTGATGCGCATCAGGCGGCTCCGCTTTTTTTACGGCGCCACACCTCAGCAAATCAGCGGCTAAATTCAATGCATGTGGTATGCTTAGCGGCCAAAACCAGTTTTACTGGTTGAGGACTCATCAAAACTGAAACTTACAATGCCGCAACGCGCGGTTTTAGCGAGCCTATGCATGAGCTTTGGTCATTTGTGCAGTGGGGTTGGCACCTAATCCCATTTCGGCACGTGATAGACATTTTCCTGGTCGCTTTCCTGATCTATGAATTTCTCAGGTTGGCGCGCGGGACTCGTGCCGTCCAAATGGGCGTGGGCTTGCTGTTGGTCGGCGTGCTGTACGGAATTTCCAGCCGCTACCATTTGAGCACAATGCAATGGGTGTTGCGCAACGCCGCAGTTTATGTTGGCTTTGCCATCATTGTGCTGTTTCAACAAGAAATCCGAGCGGTGTTGACCAGACTGGGAAACAACATTCGATTGCCTTTTGCCTGGAAAAAGCAGCGAGCGAAAAATCCTTTCGGGCAGGAATGGTATGACGAAGTTGTGCTGGCGGCGACGACTCTGGCTTCGGACAAGCTTGGTGCATTGATCGTTTTCGAGCGCGACGTCGGCCTGAAAACGCTGATTGAAAGCGGCATTCGCCTGGAAGCCCGTATCAGCTATGACCTGCTGGTGACGATCTTCAACAAAAACACCACGCTGCATGACGGAGCCGTGATTATCAGCAACAACCGCGTAATGGCGGCTTGTTGTTTTTTGCCGTTGACCCAGAATCCCCTGGTTTCGCGCGAGCTGGGAACCCGCCATCGTTCGGCAATTGGCGTTACTGAAGACAGCGATGCGTTTGCTGTGATCGTTTCAGAAGAAACCGGCGCAATCTCCTTCGCCATCGAAGGCAGGCTGAAACGAAATCTGGATGGTCCGGGACTGCGTCGTCGAATTCAGCAGGCAATGGAACCCTGGCGCAGCGATCAGGAATGGGAAGAACTGGAAGTCGAAGAGCGAGAGCGTGAACGTGAAATTGACGAATTGGTATCTGCTCGCAAGCGCGGACGACAGACTTCTCCACAACAGTCCAGAAATGAAGAAGTGAAGGAGGGTTCGAGCCTATGAAACTGGACCAAACCCGCCGACTGCTGTCTCCTTCCAGATTGTGGCAACGGACGCGCCGCATCCGTCTTGAAAACAAGGGCATCATGTTGATGTCGCTATTACTGGCACTGGCGCTGTTCGTCATTTCGCGCCAGCCGATTAGCGACGTAAAGTTATTCAATGTGCCGCTGGAATATCGCGGACAGCGTTCGGATGTGGAAATCAGCGGTGAAATTGCGCAAACCGTCAGCGTCAGAGTTCGCGGGCCACGCGATCTGGTTCGCAGTTTGATGCCGACGCAATTGGCTGTCACTGCCGACCTAACCAACAAAGAAGCGGGCGAACGCGTGGTGCAGCTTCGCACGACGGATGTGGCGCTGCCCGATAACAGCATCCAGGTCGTTCAAATCGAACCGGCCAGCATCCGATTGGTGCTGGAACCAAAAGTAAAAAAACGCGTTCCCGTGAAAGCCCAACTGATTGGCATGCTTGCCGAAGGTCTGGAACTATACGGCTCCAATGCCGCCCCCGACTTGATTGAAATTGAAGGCGCAGAGTCGCAAATAAACACCGTAAATTACCTGTTGACTGAATCCGTAAATCTGAGCGGGCATGGCAAAACATTTCAAACGATGGTGGATGTTGAAACACCGCACTCTTCGTTGCGGGTATTAACCACAACGCCCGTTAAGCTGACGATTGAAATTGGCGAACGACGCAGCTTCAAACGATTCCCGGCGGTTACCGTTCATTGGGTGAATCAGACTGCGGACAAAGAACTGTTGACGAAAACAGTTGAAGTGCAGCTTTACGGCCCGGCCTCCACACTTGACGTTCTGCAGTCGAAAGACTTGCGCGTTGAAATTACTGCGGATTCAGCTCCAAACGTGACAACTGCTCTCCCCAAAGTGATTCTTCCCGAAAACTCCGCTCCCCATATCGAAGTCATAAAAATCATTCCAAACGAGGTGAAGTTAAAGAAGTAATGGGCAAGTTCTTTGGCACTGACGGCATTCGCGGCGAAGCGGGCCAATTTCCGCTCGACGAAACAACAATTGAACGCATCGGCTATTCGCTGGCAAAAGAATTGGAACGCCGGTTAGGCCGCACGGCTCACATTATCATCGGCGGCGACACACGCGAATCGGGAGATTGGATTTCAGATGCCATCGCGCGTGGAGCAATCACAGCCAAGGCTGAAATCACCAATGCAGGCGTTATTACCACGCCGGGCGTGGCTTATCTGACGCGCAGGCTTGAAGCGGATGCGGGTGTAGTCATTTCGGCTTCGCACAATCCATATCAAGATAATGGCATCAAGGTTTTTGCGCCTTCCGGACAAAAACTCGATGACGAAACGGAGCTGGCGATTGAACGCGATCTGGAAGCTGACGCCAACCATTTTCCCGCAATGACGGATCAAACAGTCGAAGCCGATCCAAGCCTGAAGGAACTGTACCTGGCTTTTTTGCGCGATGAAATTGGCGCGGGATTGGATTTGTCGGGGATGAAGCTAGTGATTGATTGCGCGAATGGCGCCTCTTACGAACTGGCACCGCGTTTGTTTGAATCCCTTGGCGCTGACCTGACAGTCATTAATGCCGAACCTACCGGTCGCAACATCAATCTGAATTGCGGTTCGCTGCACACCGAAACGCTTCAAGAAACTGTGCTGGCTGAAAACGCAAATGCCGGATTCGCCTTTGACGGAGACGCCGACCGGTTGCTGATGATTGATGAACACGGACAGTTTGTGGATGGCGACCAGTTTATGCTGGTTATGGCGGAATACTTCGCCGCGAACGGCAAGCTTGCGGGCAACCGCGTCGTGTCTACAGTGATGAGCAATCTGGGACTGGAAGTCGCATTTCGCAAACGCGGTATTGAATTCGTTCGCACTTCCGTCGGCGACAAAAACGTGCTGGATGAATTGCTGAAAAACGGCGGCAGCATCGGTGGTGAACAATCTGGCCACATCATCTTTCCCGAAATCAGCCTGACCGGCGACGGCATGATTTCCGCGCTGGAAATTCTGCGCGTGATGGTTGAATCAAAACGCAGCCTAAGCGACCTGGCATCTGGATTTGTGCGCTATCCGCAAATTTTGCTGAACGTGCGTGTCGCCAGCAAACCGCCGCTGGATTCGATTGAACCTATCAAAACTGCAATCGAAGCTGTGGAAACACAACTGGCTGACAATGGCCGGCTTCTGGTTCGTTATTCAGGCACCGAAAATCTGGCTCGGGTAATGATCGAAGGACAGGATGAAACCGTCATTCGCCAGCAGGCTGAATCGCTGGCGCAAATCATCAAGGAAAACATCAAGTAAGAAGTGAAGGAGAGTTCGTCCGTTCCCACGATCTCTCCTTCCCTCAATCGCCTCAGGCTGGCAGCAGGCCTTTGATCTCGCTTACCACTTTTATAACTTCTTCCTGGTCAGCCAGCGCGATCATAAAGAACTTGTAGCCTTCGCTGATGCAGACCACACCGTTGGCAAAAAACCAGATTCCGTTCAGCAACGGATTGCCGCCCAGAATCAAGCTGACCGGAAATCCCGTCACCGTCGCGCCTGAGAAAGCCGCGCCGATCATAGAAGCGCCCGCCGCCACGCTGAAGGCTCCAAGCAACGGCGCGCCAACGTATTTTGTCATGTTGCGTTGGAACTCCACGCGACCGCGTTCGGCTTCATCCAATTTGCCTTCAGCCAGCAACCGCTCCTGCTCTTTCAAATAGTCGTTGTATTTTTCAGTCAGCTTGCGAATCCCCACGATGGGTAAAGCACTGTTGAAAAACCAATTTCCCGTCGCTCCCGCTCCCAGAATTGTCGCGCCCAATTCCGGCAACGCCGATCCAATGCGAGTTCCCGCGATCATCGAGAAAGAAACGACAGCCGTTTTGCCGGGGTTTTCTTTGACCCAGACGCGGGCTTTTTCGTACCCCGTTAGCGCAGCCTCGGCCATTCGCGCTCCGGCGGTTCCAGTGTTGTAAGCCTGTTCCGCCCGCTGGTAATACGTTTTTGCCGAGCCAAAAACGTCGCGGACAGTTTCTTCGGCGTTTTTGGAAAACTGTTCCGCGCCGGTTTGCGCAACAGCAGCACCTTGCTTAATCGTGTCTTCTGTTTTTGTCGCCACATTGCGCAAACTGTCTGTGACCTTCAATTCGTCGTCGAGCTTATTGAATTGTTCGCGCGCAACCGTGGCAGCTTGATTGGCAGTCTGGCTGAGCGAGTCCGTCGCTTTTTTGGTTACTTCGCCAGCAGCGCTGACGCCTTGCTCGAACTTATTTTTCAGGTCGAACTTTTCATCCAACTCCTGCGCCGTCCGCTTCGCTGCGTCCCGCAACTGATCAAAAATACTGTTGGCCATTTCACTTCCCTCCAAATGCTTTTCTTCTGTGAAGATACCGGTAGTTCCGGCATCAAAGCTTACGTCTTCGCAGGGGGTTAAGTTCGCCTGGATTTTTATTGCCGTTGCTGCTTCGGATCCAGCCATTCACGCAGCCCATCGCCGACAAAGTTGAACGCCAACACCGTCAACATCACGGCCAGACCTGGAAAAATCAGCAAATGCGGGGCGACGCGCAAAAAGCTGCGCGCATCGTTCAGCATCACGCCCCAGCTTGGCGTTGGCGGTTGAACTCCCAAACCCAGAAAACTCAGACTGGCTTCGGACAGCACGGCTCCGGCCATTCCCAAACTCGCCTGGACGATCAAAGGCTGAATCGCGTTCGGCAACACGTGGCGAAAGATGATGCGAAAATCGTTTGCTCCCAAAGCTCGCGCAGCGGTGACAAAATCGTATTCACGGACTTTCAACACCTGTCCGCGCATCAACCGCGCGTATCCAACCCAGCCAATCACAGATAACGCCAGAATCAGGTTCCGAATGCTAGGCCCGAGAAACGCCACCATTGCGATGGCCAACAGAATGCTTGGAAAGGACAAAAACACGTTGAATAAAAAGCCCGAGAAGAACCGATCAACCCATCCGCCATAAAACCCGGAAATCGAGCCGATGATCATTCCCAGAAAGGCCGAAATCAGCACCACTGTCACGCCAACTTCCATTGAAACGCGCGCGCCAAAAATCACGCGCGACATCACATCCCGTCCAAGATCATCCACGCCAAAGGGATGGCTGGCGGACGGTTTCAGGCGTTCTTCCAGGGGCGCATCACCCGCGAACTGTTGCTGCTCAATGGGGCTGTGCGGAGCAATCACCGGAGCGAAGATCGCAACGATAAAAAAAGCCGTAATAATGACGGTTCCTATTTTGCCGAGTCTGTTCATAGGCTATTCAACTTTGATCCGTGGGTCTAGCAGGCGGTACGCGAAGTCAGTTATCAGATTGGCGATGATATAGGTCAGAGCGATCATCAAAATGCAGCCTTGCACCATCGGATAATCGCGCGAGTTGATCGAATCAATTGTCAGTCGGCCAAGTCCCGGCCAACTGAAAATCATTTCGGTGATGATTGCTCCCGCCAGCAACACGCCGAACTGCAAACCGATGACGGTGACCACCGGTATCAAGCCGTTTTTCAACACGTGTTTGTAAATCACCTGCCGCTCATTCAGCCCCTTTGCGCGCGCGGTGCGGACGTAATCTTCGTTCAGTTCTTCGATAACACTGGACCGAACCATTCGTGTCAGGATCGCTGCCAGCGGCGCTCCCAGCGTTACGGCGGGCAAAATCAAATACTCAACCCCATAACGTCCTGAAACCGGTAGCCAGTCCAGCTTGATGGCAAACAACAAAATCATCAAAGGTCCCAGCACGAATCCCGGCGTGCTAATCCCAAGCAAAGCGACAACGGAAGCAATGTTGTCAGTCAACTTGCCTTGATGACGGCCTGCGGTAACACCAAGCGGGACGGCGAACGAAATTGCGACGATCAAGCCAGCGATGGCCAATTCAATTGTCGCTGGATACCGCGAAAAAATTTTCTCGAAAACTTTGTCTGAAGGATTCAGCAGGCTAACGCCGAGATTGCCTTGCGCGACACCGCGCCAGTAATTGATGTACTGCGCGCTAAGCGGTAAATCCAGTCCAAGCTTGTGTTTTAGTTCGACGACTTGCTGTTCGGTCGCATTCTCACCCAGTGAATTGCGAACCGGGTCGCCAGGCACAATGTGAATCAGCAAAAAAACCAGCGTCACCACAGCCCAGATCACAGGCAAGATAAACAGCAACCGCTTCACCAGCATCGCCAGTATGTTCAGCATGTCACGGATAATAGCAAAGGAGTTTGAGAGTTGGGAATTCATGGAATTCGAGTTTGAAACCTTTCTCAGGTTTCAAACTCGAATCAGCCGAAACCGAACAACAATTCGGCATCAAACATATAAAGATTGGTTGGGATAATTTTCGAGCGATTCGTCAGCCAGGTCAGAGTAACTGACGGCACCGATCCAGGTCGGCAAATCAGAATCGGTGGCAATGTATTGGCTGATCATCCAAACATCCGATTCGTCCGGAGCGATGGAAACTCCGTTGAAATTGCTCCACTCGCAAAAAGCCGAAGTTGGGCTATACATCAGCAATTCACTGGCTTGCAGAAATCCGTTTTCGTCTGCTGCTCGGCGGCCCGTAAAACAGATTGAAGGCGTTTCGTGATCGCTGACCCGGTTGAACACCATCAACATATTGCCTTCGCCATCAACCATCACGGCCGGGCAAAAATAATGGCGGCGCGGCGAACCGAAAACTCCTTGTTGAGTAACACAACCGGCTCGCGGATTGATTTGAACCCAATGAATTGCTGCTGTGTTGGTCTTATCCGCCCAATTCGCTGCCACACTGTGCGCAGCCCACAATAATCCATGACGAAAAACTACGTTGACCAGACGCGTATCTCCGATCCCGATTTCAATCCCCGTCGAAAGCTGATGAGCGTTTGGAGCCAAATGGTAATTCAATGTGGGCACAAACCGGCGCATCAATCTGGGCGATTGGCGCATCGGCTGCGTGACCACCCACAAAGTCATCCCCTGGCCACCGGAAGTCGCGTTGAGCAAGTATTGCGCTCCGGCAGCTCGCAAATTGACCGCAGGCTGTATGCCAAATGCGGGCGAACCATCAGCATTTCGAAGTTGCCAAAAATCCCAGCCATGCACCACGCCGCCCATCTGAATTTCTCGGACGTTCAAAATTCGCAGCTTGGAATAGATAAATTCACCAGGCCCGCTGAACATATTTGCCGTCAGGTACAACAGTGAGTTATCCACAGACACTCCCAAACCGTCCGGCCAATATGCGGTCTTGAGCAAGCCGGCATAACCGGCATCCAGTGCCCATAGACGCCATTCGCGTAACGGATCTTCGCCAGCCGAATATGCCAGTAAAAACCATGACCGCTGGGAATCAACACTGCGGGCACAGGCAACCATTATCCAACTTTCCTGGAACTGGTTATAAAGGACTTTTGGGTTGTAAATGATTGCGTCTTCAACCAATCGCCCGAAAATGTCGGCAAAAGTTCTACGCAATAACTCAGCGCCGCTTCGATCAAAAATGGCGAAAGAAGCATTGACGGCAGCAATTAAATGATTCGGTCCAGCCGCAATCTGACTATCGGGTGGCGTCCAGTTGGCGTCATCCAGACCTGCAAAATCATTCACGATCTGCGGCGATAAGCCGTCTTCGCTCTCACCAATTATTTGCGGATCAAGCTGCAACAATCCTCGGCCACACGCCAGAAGTGGATCATCCTGCGCGGCTGCTTTCAACTTGCAGAAATCTATTGGTTTGTATTCTCGCCCTGTGGGCACGGAATTCGGCGCTGGCAGACGCGACTCGCGCCTGGCCTTCAACTCACTGAAGTTGATGATAACGCCTTGTGATGAAGGCAAGGTTCGCATGCCCTTGGCTTCCGGTGTATTGATGATTTCCTGATGTTCGAGAACCCTTCCCATTTTTATCTCCTACTGACGGTGGTCGTGGGGTGCAGCAGGGGGGTCGGAAGACACTACTTTTTCCAGGAAGAGAGTCAGGGACTCATATCCTTCCTGTGTGAGAAGTAAATTTTCGGGTCGCGCTGACGGGTTGCTTCGGAAACAGGGCACACGAGATCCACAAGTGGAACAGAGAGGAATGAAGCAATCCCTGAAGACCGTA